>CAYQYJ010000263.1:0-5798 GCA_964421605.1 uncultured Ardenticatenaceae bacterium
GGGCCGGCAACAAACAAGAGATACTCTATTTCCGGGTTGGGCCAGCGAAACTTAGATACCGTTTCCCCATCATTGTGCAAAGTGCATTCAACAGTTTGATTCCCATCAGCCCGAATATGGTTGATTTCTGTCAACTGGGTGATGGGTAGGGCGCGATACTTGCCTGGCGGCCACGGCTCATACATTTCACCGCAGGATGGCTTTTTACGCACCAGCGGGTAGTGGGCGTATTGGACTGCCTGAGCCAGTTGGCCATGGGCCAGAAAATGACGAATCTGGGCGCTCAACTTGTCTGTGTTGGTCTGCGCCAGACGCCGTAATCTGATCCCGCGTTCCTTCGCCAATTTGACAATTGCCTGCTGTGAACCTTCTGGAGTCCGTCCGAATGTTTGCCTGGCCCCAAACCATAGTTCAGCCAGTTCTGCGTGGGCGCAAATTGTGTCATACAGTTCCGCCGCGCCCATAGTCAGGTACTCTGGCTTGAAATGAATGTGCAAGACCCCATCGGCGCCCGCGTTCAGAAAGCAGTTAATGTTAGTTTCTAGCTCATTGTATGTAACCCATGTCGCATCAGGATACGCTTTTTGGAAGACAAAAGTAGCCGGGGAAGGGTTTAACATAACTAACAAAGCGTGGCGATCGTTTTGGTGCGCATGTTGAATCAAGCGATGCGCCAGCGCCATATGATCAGGCAGGATGGGGTCCCAGGTTCCAACCAACGCCACAACCGGTTTTGTGAGATGGCCATATAGGGTCGTGTCCATGTCAATCACCTTCATAGATGGCATTTTGTGGGGAAAGGAAAATGGGCAAACAGGTTTTGCCTATTTGCCCTTCCTCCCAATTTAGTAGAAGTGCAATTCCTTTGGGGAAGGTGAACTTCTTGTTGGCGAACTTCGTTCTGGACGATCCTGGGTTTTAGCCAACCTGGGCATTCGTTGAGCCGCAACCGGTCTGTTCGCAACTGGTGACTGCGCAGGTCCACCAACAGGAGTCCAGGCCGCCGGCGACCACTTCGAGCTGCTCGTCAGTCAGTTCAACGTCCAAAGAGTCGTCAAAATTGGGCAGAACGATGTTGACGGTGCTGGTGGTATCAACGAGAACGTTCACGTTGAAGGGCACATCGCGACCAAATGCCTGGCTGATGGCGGCTCGGGCGTCACCACTGGTGAGAGAATGCCGGAACTCCTCATCTTTGTAGGCGCGTTCAATGATCGCATTTTCCAGGTCACGCTTTTCAATCTGGTACATTTCGTTTCTCCTTATGTAGAGTGGGTGAAGGGATTGATATTGCGCAATCTACAACCTGACCCGTGAATCATTATGGGATTGCACAAATAATGAAGACCATCAAAGAACATGACAGCATTGTAGAAAGAAACCAGGCTGAACACATGACATGGGGGTAATGTTTTGCCCGTGATTTTGTTTAGAGGTGGCAATAGAGCCAAAGTCATGAGTGAAACATGCCGGCATCTACATGTTGTAAGCCCAGGAAAGGATAGACTAGCATCGTTTGAATCAGGCTTCCGCAAAGATTACACCGCGCAAAAGAAGCAAATTTATATTCAGGCATGGCGTCTGCTTCTGGAAGTTAAATGTCTATCGAAGCACTCTTTTCCCACCCCCTCAGCGCCTGGGCGCAATCATTCCCGCTGCCGGCATTGCCGCTGCCCGATGAAGCGCACGTGGCTGCCTGGCAAGATTATGCGCGCCTGGCGCAGGTTGAGGGGGCGTGGGCTGTCTTACAGCGGTGTTTCGGCTGCCTGCGCTTTCCTATCCAGGCGGGCATAAGCCAGACGGCGCCTTATCAGCAGGCGCGGGCAGGTCGGGCGGTTCCGGCGGCGGCGGCTTTGTGGTTGCAGCAGCCGGATGCGCTGGAATTGATTTTGCAGCCTACGGCAGCGGGCGCAATTCCGGTGTTAATTGCGGGCTGTCGCGCTGATTTTGTGACGTTGATGCAGGCGTTTGCCCATGGCAATGAACCCGTGGTTGTGCCTGATTCGATGGGGGCGGCGATGATTGCCGGCATCATCAACGCGCATCGCCTGCGCGCCTTTCGCGGACTGCGCCCAGCCAAAAGCGATTACCAGGATCGTTTCATCCTCCTCAGCCGCGGCGCGTACAGCGGTGTACCTGCCGCTGCATTGGGGCTGGATGAAGCAGCGTGGAATGCTCTCTCGCTGACTATTCGGCTGCATCACGAGTGCGCTCACTATTTCACGAAGCGCGTGTTTGGCGTGATGCGGCGGCATTTGCACGATGAACTGCTGGCGGATTATGCCGGCATCTCCGCCGCCCTCAACCATTTCCGCGCTGATTGGTTCCTGCATTTTATGGGGCTAGAGGCTTATCCCGCTTACCGCCCTGGCGCGCGCCTGGAAAACTACCTGGACGACGCCCTGGCTGACCCCGCCGCCCGCGACCAGGCAGCCGGCTGGCTGGCGCGCGCCGCGCACAACCTGGAAACCTTTGCGCAAGCGCAAGGCGGCTGGCCAGCGGATTTGCCCACGCAGGCCCACATTCTCCACGCCATCGCCAGCCTCAGCCTGCCCGAACTGGCTGACGCCAATGCTCCCGACCGCCTGGCAGACCGACTCGCGCCTCATCCCGCAGCCGTCTGGCAAACGGCGCCCTGCTAAACATGGAGCGTTTTTCTTCCTTCTCCCTTCTTCCTTCTAAAAGGAGTTCCCCATGCGTTCCGTCTTTCGTAAAGTGGCTCTCGACCGCCTTTCTTCACCCGAACAGTTAGACACCCTGATGCAGGTTACCTCCCCGATGAGCTGGTTGGGACTGTTGGGGCTGCTGGCGTTGTTGGCGCTGGCTTTGTATTGGGGCGTGGCGGGCACAATTCCCAACCAGCTTACGGCGTCTACTATTTTGTTACCCCCTGGCGGCATCAAGAATCTGGTAGCGACCAGCAGCGGGCAGATTACGCAGGTGCGGGTGCAGCCCGGCGACACCGTGCGCGCCAACGAGCCTATCGCCGATGTGCTGCCGCTGGGCAGCGCCGAAAGCGTGCCTGTCACCAGCCTGCTGGAAGGGCGTATTTTGGAGGTCAAGCTGGACGTAGGGTCGCTGGTGCGGCAGGGAGAGGCTATTGCCAACCTGGCGTTTGTGGGCGACGACACGGCGCTGGAAGCGACGCTGTACCTGTCGCCCGAAGACGGGCGGCGCGTTACGGCGGGGATGCCTGTGAAAATTGCGCCGCGCGGCGGCGGCGGTTTGTTGTATGGCACGGTGGCCGCAGTGGGGGATTTTCCGGTTTCGCGTGCCGGCATTTTACGCATCCTGGGCAGCGACGAACTGGCGCAAACGCTGGTGAGTTCGCCCACGCCGATTGAGGTGCGCGTGGCGCTCGACGCCGGCTCCGCCGCGCTGGCCCGCGCCAATGGCATCGCCGTGGGCACGCTGGCTTCGGCCACGATTTTGCTGGGCGAGCAGCGGCCCATTGATTTGATTAAGTAACAGCTCCCAGACTAGACGTAGAACGATTTTGGAAAATCGTTTTACGCGCCAGCGAGACGACAGGATTGAAACATGGCTTCTTTCAATGTCAGCGCCCTCAAAGAACGGTTAACAGGCTGGCGGACTGCCGCAAGCGGCAGGCGGCGGCGGGCTAAGACGCCTACCGTCATCCAGATGGAGGCGGTGGAGTGCGGCGCGGCGGCGTTGGGCATCATTTTGGGTTATCACGGCAGCTACATTCCGTTGGAAGAGCTGCGCGTGGCTTGCGGCGTTTCCCGCGATGGCAGCAAAGCCAGCAACATGCTGAAAGCCGCGCGCAACTATGGTCTGGAAGCCAAAGGGTATCGGGTAGAGCCCAAAGACCTGCCGCAGAAGCCGATGCCGGCCATTATTCATTGGAACTTCAATCACTTCCTGGTGCTGGAGGGGATTCACAAGGACAAGGCTTATTTGAATGACCCGGCCAGTGGACCGCGCGTGGTGTCTACCACTGAATTGGATGAAGCGTTCACGGGCGTCGTCCTGACGTTTAACCCAGGGGAAAATTACCAGCGGCAAGGCAAAAAGCCGGGTCTGTGGCAAACGCTGGGCGGGCAGTTAGCGGGTTCGCATCTGGCGCTCGTCTTCATTGTCATCGCCAGCCTGGCGTTGGTGATTCCGGGGTTGTTATTGCCGGCATTCACCCGCATCTTCGTAGATTATTACCTGGTGGGCGGACAGAGCCAATGGGTCTTTCCCCTGCTGGTGGGCATGGGGCTTACCGCCCTGGTGCGCGCCGCCCTCACCTGGATGCAGCAGCATTATTTGCTGCGGCTGGAAACCCGCCTTTCCCTGGCCAGCGCCAGCCAGTTCATGTGGCACATCTTGCGCCTGCCCATTGAGTTCTTCACCCAACGCAGCGCGGGCGACATTAACAGCCGCGTGGGGCAAAATGAGCGCGTGGCTCAACTTCTTTCGGGTGAACTGGCGACCACGCTGCTAAACGTTATCCTGGTGCTGTTTTATACGGTTCTGATGTGGCAGTACAGCCCTGCCTTAACCTTTATCGGCGTGGGCATGGCGGCGCTCAACTTTCTGGCGCTGCGTTTTGTCTCGCGCAAACGCACCGACACCAACCAGAAGCTGGTGCAGGCGCAGGGCAAAATGATGGCTGCCGCTTTTACCAGTCTACAGATGATTGAAACGGTCAAGTCCACTGGCTCTGAGGCAGACGCCTTTGCGCGCTGGGCCGGCTACCAGGCTAAAGCGCACAACGCCGCGCAGGAAATGGGACTGCCTTCGCAAATTCTGAGCGTCGTGCCCAAACTGCTTTCGCAAAGCACAAACATCATTATCCTGTTGATGGGCGGCCTCTTGATTATGGATGGACAAATGACGGTGGGCGCGTTGGTCGCCTTCCAGACGCTCATGGCCAGCTTCCTGGGGCCCGTCAACCAGATGGTCAACCTGGGCAGCCAACTACAAGAAGTGGAAGGCATTGTCAACCGTCTGAACGACGTGCGCAACTACCCGCCAGACCCGCAGGCGGAGATCGTCAGCGAACTGGAGCCAACGGCGGAAAATCTAACCAAGTTGTCTGGGCGCATCCAGATTCGCAACCTCACTTTTGGTTACAGCCGCCTGGCGCCGCCCCTGATCCAGGATTTTAATCTGGCGCTGGAGCCAGGCACGCGCGTGGCGCTGGTGGGGGGCAGCGGCAGCGGCAAATCTACGGTGGCCCGCCTGGTAGCGGGTCTATATGCTCCCTGGGAAGGGCAGATTTTGTTTGATGGACGGGAGCGGGATGAATATCCGCGCGTGGTGTTGAACAATTCGCTGCGCCTGGTGGATCAGGAGTTGTTCCTGTTTGAAGGGACGATTAAGGATAACCTGACGATGTGGGATGATCTGATTCCCGAAGAGAGCGTGATGCAGGCGGCGCGAGATGCCGGCATTTACGACGACATCACCAATCGGCCCGGCGGCTTCCAGTTCCAGGTGTCCGAAGGGGGACGCAACTTTAGCGGCGGGCAGCGGCAGCGATTGGAAATAGCTCGCGCCCTGGTCAGCAACCCTTCTATCTTGATCCTGGACGAAGCCACCAGCGCCCTGGACCCGGTTACCGAGCAAATCATTGACGACAATCTGCGCCGCCGCGGCTGCACCTGCCTTATCGTGGCCCACCGCCTCAGCACTATCCGCGACTGCGACGAAATTATTGTGCTGGAGCAGGGCAAAGTGGTGGAACGAGGCACGCATCACCAGTTGTGGCGCAAAGGGGGCGCTTATGCCCGCCTGATCAAGTCGGACGCGCCCTCCTCGGAGATGCTGCTGGATACGTTGTGGGAAAC
>CAYQYJ010000264.1:0-5759 GCA_964421605.1 uncultured Ardenticatenaceae bacterium
TACCCCTTCCCTGGCAACAGGGGCGGGATTACCTGATTATTTTCTCAATGTCCAAGGAGACTGCTCCAGTCTCTCGACTACGGGTTATAAACAAACACATACTCCGTGGCGTAATTCCAATTGCCGGCATTATCCCGCCCCAAAACCGTCAACCGGTGTGGCCCATTTCCAAACGCCGCCGTATTCCAGTTAACCTGATACGGCGCCGCCAGGTCAAAGCCGATAAAGGTGGCGTCCACGCGAAACAACACAAACCGCACGCCGCTCGGATCCGTGGCGGTCACCACCACTGGCGTCACGCCGCTGACGATGCTGCCTGCCGCTGGCGCGTCAATAGTCATGGTTGGTCCCTGTTGGTCAGAAGGAATTTGCAGCAGCACCGATACCCACGGCGTTTCCCCCAGGTTGCGCCAGGGAACAGCCAGATCGGGGAAGCCATCTTCATCCCAATCGCCCGCCGCCACAATGCCCGGCTGCAACCCCGTAGCGAAATATTGCGCCGGCATCAGCGTCCCATCCCCCAACCCCAGCAGCACCCCCACATTGTTGCCCGCTTCATTCGCCACTACCACGTCGGCGTCCCCATCCAGATTCAGGTCTTGTACCAACACGTCCCGCATATTCGCGCCCATGGGATACGCCTGGTATCCCTGGAATGTGCCATCCCCATTGCCCAGGTTAATCAGCAGTATGTTGCTATAGAGATCAATAGAAGCGATATCCATGTGGGCGTCATTGTTCAAATCCCCAATCGCCACCGCTTCGTTCAGGTAGCCGTTGCCGGCAGTTCCCGCTGGCGCAAAACTCCCATCGCCCGCTCCCGCAAAGACAATCACCCCACCATAGTGCGACACAATCAAATCCAGGTGGTCATCATGATTCACGTCTGCCGCCGCCATGTCCGTAGACATCAGCGACGCCTGACCGGGAATATGCTGCGCTGCGGCGAAGCTGCCATCCCCGTTACCCAACAAAATCGAAACGCCATAGAGCACGTTATTGGCCACAGCCAGGTCCAACACGCCATCTTCATTGTAATCAGCGGTATGGACGGCAATAGGGAATTTGCCGGCATTTACCATCTGCCACAACACAAACCCCCCGCTGCCGTCCCCGGCAAAGATGCCTACGCCCGTATTGTCATGACCGCTCTCCGTCGCTACCAGGTCCAATATGCCGTCCCCATTCAGATCAGCCGCATCAATGCCCCAGGGAGAAAAACCAATCGGGAACGGCTCATCGGCAAAAGCGCCGCTGCCATCCCCCAACATCACGGTAATCTTCCCCCCTGTGCCCGCCATCGTCACCGCCATATCCAGATGCTCGTCGCCGTTCAAGTCGGCAATAACCATCTCTTTCGGTTCCGACCCAGACAACTCATAATCCACCTTCGGATAGAAATCAATCGTTGGCGTACTTGCCATGCCTGGACGCGCCAGCCAGCCCGCCAGCAGCAGCGCCAGGACACCCAGGCTACCATAGAAAAACGACCTTCTTTTCATTTTTGCTTACCTTTGGAAATTGTGGAGGAATCTCCCATCCATTAACGCATGTCCCCAGTCTGCGTCATCTGTAAAATCTGTGATTACATCATTCATTCTGGCGCGCCCCGTTCGTGCGGAACTATTCATAGTACAATGCCTGATTGTGCCCCTGATCCTCTATTCTGTCCAGTGAAAACCTCTTTGCCCCACCCACAATCCGAAAGTTTGTGCTATACTGCAAAGAAAAACGGGACAGCGCCGATTCAATCCACGAAATGGTTCGACGGCGCTCACCACAAGTCTGCGAAATCCTGATTTTTACTGCCATCAACCAAGCAAATCCGCGCTATTTGTGCTAAAAAAATGAGTTTAGAATTTGAACAACTATCCACTGTTCTGGACGAAATGAGCCAGAGCGAATTGCAGCGGCTGCAGCGGCAGGAAGACGACCTGGTTCAGGCGCTGCAAAAGCTCCACCTCTATGCCACCAACTGGCGGGCCATCGCCGCCTGCGTTGCCCTGGTAGAAGCCAAAAAACCCACCATTCGCCTGGCTTGCCCATTGGACGAACGCGACCCACTCAGTGCCGGCATTCCCCTCCCCCCCATCCCTGCCCAGGCCACCCTCATCGCTACCGACGGCTCCCAAATCCTGCCCGACCGCCATGCCGCCTTTCTCTACTATTTGCTCAACGTTGGCGGCGTCATTTACCACCACGGCAGCGGCCACGCCCCCACCGAATTTAGCCATCCCCTGCTCAAATTCCACGAAGACGACCTCTTTATCAACGGCCAACTCGTAGACGGAACCGTCGTTGGCGCCCGCCGCGATCTGCTGGAAATGCAAACGCTGGCAGAAAAAAGTGCTGCCTGCGCCGCCATGACGCCCCCGCGTCTGGCTGTTATGGATCAGCGCCTGCTCTACTGGCCTGCCAGCAGCATGGCTGGTCGTGAAGAACGCAGCCAGATTATCGAAGGCTGGCTGGCGGCTATGACCAGCATCCGTCACAGCGGCGCACTGTTGGCTGGCTACGTGGATCGTCCCCGTCGCAGCAGCGTTCTCACCCTCATTGCCCTCTTGCAGCCCGACCTGACCGACTTCTTCGATATGGTGGCGCGCCAGGACGACTGGGGCAACCTGACCGATACTCACCTGTTCACCTGGCTGTTGGCTCCCGGCGAGCGCAGCCGTGTCTTTGTAGATATGTCTAACGACAACGACCATTATCGCCAGGCAGACGCGCAAAACGAAGTCTGCTTCTTTTACCTCAACGCCGCCAGCGCGGACGCCAACCACCCTGCTCCCCAGATTGCCCGCGTAGACATCCCTCGCTGGGTGGCTGATGATGAAACCGCCGTCGCCAATGTGCACGCTTTGTTGTACGATCAATGCCAGATTTTGGGCCACTATCCCTACATTATCACCCGCGCCGACGAAAAAGCCGTTGTTGGTCGCCAGGATCAGGCTGAGCTAAACCATTGGATTGAATTAAAAATGCAGCAGCTAGGCATCACCGCCGCCATTACCGCCAAACAGAGCAGCAAAGAGTATGCGCGTGCCGGCAAAACCCGCCACGAACTACGCTAATACAACCCAATTCGTTTTTCACCGCAAAGACGCAAAGATCGCAAAGAAAAACCAGGGAATCCTGGCAGCCTTCGCGGTAAGTAGATATAAATTCGTGCCATTCGTGGCAAAAAACGCTTCTGGACAACCCCATGCCTGACACACTCTCCGACCCCATAGGCCGCGTCCTCCGCGCCAGCACCACCGGCTTTGCCATTGGCTGCCGCGTCTCCCAACTCCAGACCCCCGCCTTTGGCGGTCTGGTCAAAGCCCAACCCCTCGACGACCGCGAAGCCATCTACGGCCTCATCTACGACATGCACATTGACGACGACCCTCTGGCGCGGCGGCTGGTCATGGCTGAAAACCCCCGCCCCGAAGCCGTAGACGACCAACGCCGCAACCGTCTGCTGCCCATCGAAATGAGCGTCCTGGTCGTTGGCTACCAGCTTAACGGGCAGCTTTACCACGGACTGCCCCCCCGCCCGCCGCTTAACCTCGATCCCGTCATCATGTGCGCGGAGCCAGACGAAGTCCGCCGCTTTAGCGACCGGTTGGGCTATTTGCGCCTCATTCTGCGCACCTCTGGCAGCGGCATCCCCGTTGACCAACTCCTGGTGGCTCACATTCTGGACATCTACCGCCGCCGCGGCGACGACAGCGGCTGGGCTTTACAAGTCACCCAAGAACTCATCGAACTCCTGCGCAGCAACTACGATGTCCTCATCCCCACCCTGGAAGCCCTCAGCGAGGCGCTGCCAGCGCTATAGTGGGGTGGGCATCTTGCCCGCCATAAATAACTGGATGCACACATGGAAGAAACGATAGGTTACATCATCGGCGGCGGTCTCAAAGAAGGGCTGCGCATTCGGTTAGAAGTGCCGGCAGATGCCGTGCAAGAAGGCAGCTTTCTCGTCTGCGACAGCGGGCGCTGGCGCTACTTCGGCCTGGTCACTGACCTCCAGTTAGGCGCTACCGACCCCCGCTTCGCCGATGAAAGAAGTGAACGCATAAAGCAGACCGCCATCCGCCAGGCTCTCCTGGGCAAAACCCTCTACACCACCCTCACCATGTACCCCACCCTCATGCTCGATCGCGGTCCCGATTATGGCGAGCCGGGTTACCAGGAATACATGCAACAACTGGAACGGGGTGAAATCGGGCCCCAACCCGTCAAAACCGTGCCCGCCCACCACGCCGCCGTCCGCCTGGCGGATGCCGGCGACGTGGCCGACATCTTCGGCGGCGACTTCGTCATTGGTCACACCATCGAACAGGGTCACCCCGTTTCCCTCGACCTCAAACGCTTCGTCAAACGCTCCAGCGGCATCTTCGGCGCCACAGGCACAGGCAAAAGCTTCCTCACCCGCATAGCCCTGGCTGGCTTGATGAACCTGGATGCCGCCGCCGCCCTCGTCTTCGACATGCACAACGAATACGCCTATGACGACATTGACGCCGACAAAGAAAGCCGCGTCCTCGGCCTCAAAACCCTCTTTGCCGAAAAAGTCCAGGTGGCCGCCCTGGGGCGCGGCGCGCTCGTGCGCGGCCATTCCCCCGACTTCACTCTGGAACTGGCTCTGGACGACTTCCAGACCAGCGATATCAACCTGCTCAGCGAAGCCCTCAACCTCACCGACACCGCCGCCGTCACCCTCAACGCCCTGGAACGGGACTTCGGCTCCAAATGGTTCAGCCGCTTCATGAAGCTGGAACCCGGCGCAGTCGCCCTGGACCCCGAAAGCGGCAAAACCGTGCCTGCCCCCAACTCCGTCGCCTTCTGGGCGCGCCAGAGCAACATCCACGAAAAAGCCGCCGAAGCCCTGCACCGCAAACTCTCCCTCATCCACGACCGCGATTACGTCAGCCAATCCCCCGCCAGCGACGCCGTCACCGCCATCGTGGATAAGCTGGAAAATGGCCGCCACGTCATCCTCAGCTTCGGCAAATACGACGCCGACCTGGACTACCTGCTTGTGTCCAACATCCTCACCCGTCGTATCCGCGAACACTGGGTGCGCAAAACTGAACGGCACAAATCCTTTGGCGACGCCGCCCCGCGCCCCCTGCTCATTGCCATTGAAGAGGCGCACAAACTCCTTAGCCCGCAGCTTGCCCACCAGACCGCCTTCGGCACGATTGCCCGCGAACTACGCAAATACTTTGTCACTCTGTTGGTGGTAGACCAGCGACCAAGCGGCATCCACGACGAAATCATGTCCCAACTGGGCACGCGCATCACCGGCTGGCTGGGCGACGACGATGACATCCGCGCCGTGCTCACCGGGCTGGCAGGGCGCGACCAGCTTCGCGGCATGTTAGCCCGCCTGCGCGAGAAGGAAGAAGTGCTGCTGCTAGGCTGGGGCGTGAAAATGCCCATCCCCATCCGCTCCCGCCGCTACGACCAGCAGTTCTGGGACGAAATGCGCCGCCGTCCCCCCACCCGTTCCCTCACCATTGACGAAATCAACGCCGATCTCTTCGGCTAACCCCATTTATCATTCACAAATTCACGAATTCACCCATTAACTGTTGCCTCAACTAACCGCTTCCCCTGCCGAAATAGACTCCTGTCTCTCCCTTCTGGCGGCTACGCCTGAGCGGATTGCTGCCGGCACAATCGGTCATGACGAGTCCGAACTAACCCACTCCCCCGACCGCAAAACCTGGTCCGCGCTGCAAATCCTGTCCCATTTACGCGCCTGCGAC
>CAYQYJ010000265.1:0-5735 GCA_964421605.1 uncultured Ardenticatenaceae bacterium
CAACCCCCTTCCCCCTAAAGGGGGAAGGGGGCTTTTCGGAGAGGGTGAGGGGCGCGCAGCGCCCCTCGCCCTACATTACCCCTTCCCTGGCAAGGGAGACGCGATTACCCGATTATTTTCTCAACGTCGCAAACTAACAGTTTGCCCTACAAATTTTCAAACTGCATAAGCCAGCGCCAGCGTCAAATCATTCACGTTCGTTCCCTGTTCCGCCCAGATGTGCCCATCCCCCACCGCCTGAAAAAAGTAATAACTGTCATTGTTTGCCAGGCAGGCGGGCCCATTGATGCCCAACGCCGCCGCTGCCGCCACAGTAGCGCCTGTAACCATAGCGCCTGCTACCGGGGTTGGCCCATCCTCGGCATCCGTGGCGGCGCTGGCTACCACTCGTTGGGGCCAGCCATTCAGGGCAATAGCCGCTGCCAGAGCCAATTCTTGATTGCGCCCCCCCATGCCGCTGCCGCGCACTGTAACCGTCGTCTCGCCCCCCATGATCCAACAATGATAAGGCCTGGCGTTCTTCGCCACCGCCGCGGCAAATTTGCCGGCCTCTCGGGCTTCGCCTTCCAGGTGTGTGGTCAGCAGTTGCGCCGTAAAGCCCATTGTCTGCGCGGCCTGGCAGGCTGCCTGCGCCGCCAGGTTGATGTCGCCAACGATATGGTTATGAAGGGGTGACGTGACGGTTGGCGTCTCTTGCAGGATATGCTCCCGCACGCTGGCTGCCGCTGCCTGACCGATATGCTGCAGCGCGCCCGATTGTGCCAACAGGGTCAGCGCCTTCACCCTGTGGCGCGGCGTGGGCACGGTTGGCCCGCTGCCAATCAGTTCAATCGGGTTGCCGATGATGTCGCTCAAAATAAGGGCCACGCAGGCGGCAGGCGCGGCCATAGCCGCCAATCCGCCGCCCTTAATCGGGTCCAGGTGCTGCCGGATCAGGTTGATGTCGTGGATGGAGCAGCCGCTGAGCAGCAGCGCCTCATTGAGCGCCTGCCAGGTTGCCAGGGGGATAACGGGATTGGTGAGCAAGGCGGAAGCGCCGCCGGAAATGAGGCACAGTACCATATCCTCAGGCTGCGTGGCGGACAAGAAGTGCGCTGTAGCCTGGGCAGCCTGGACGCTTAGGACGGAAGGGACAGGGTGTCCACCCTGATAGTAACGATACCCAGGCGGCAGGTGCGCGGCGGCGGGCTTGCTGATGACCAGCCCTTTGCCGGCATTCGGCCCCACAATGCCGGCTACCGTTTGCGCCATGGCAATCGCCGCCTTGCCCACGCTGACCACAAATAATCGCCCAGAATCCAATGGATAGGTAAAATCTGGCAGCAGCAGGAACCGTCCCTCTCGCCGCACGCTGCGGCGGATAACGTGTTCTGGCTGGGCTGCAGCGATGGCGGCAGCGACGATCTGATTAACATGGGTGCGATAGGCGACAAACTCCGGCGGAATCATACTTTGCTCCTTTACCCGTATGCCGTATGCGTATTTTCTGACCGCATCTTACATACATCTAACGTAAGTTGATTATGATACCCTTGTCGGTTTTCAGGCGCTGACTTGCAGCCGGACACCTATGGGATCTTTCCCCTGAATCTAATCTTGAGGCACAGGCATGAGTACCACAGAAGACAATCAAACACAAACCTATCATTTCAAAGCTGAGATCAAACAACTCCTGGATATTTTAGTTCATTCTCTTTACCAGGATCGGGAAATCTTCCTGCGGGAATTGATATCCAACGCATCCGACGCCCTGACGCGACTTCATTTCGAAACGTTGACCAATCCCGACGTTTATGACGCCTCTGCCGAACAGGCCATTCATATTGAGGTAGACAGTGAGACTGCGCCCAAACGGTTGATCGTCAAAGATTCGGGCATTGGCATGACGCAGGCGGAATTGGTGCAAAATCTGGGCACGATTGCCCAATCGGGCGCGCGGGAGTTCTTGCAGAGCGTGAAGAGCCGCAATGGGGACACATCCCAATTGACGGACGTGATTGGTCAATTTGGCGTTGGTTTCTACTCCGTTTTCATGGTCGCCGACGAAGTGCGCGTGGTATCGCGCAGCTACCAACCGGATGCGGCGGCGGCAGCCTGGGTGTCGCGTGGCGGGGAGGATTTCGAGGTGATGCCGGCATCCAAAGACACCCGCGGCACCGAAATTCACATCACCCTCAAAAGCGACGCCGCCGATTTTGCCGATCCCTGGACGTTGAAACAAATCGTCAAGAAGCACTCCGACTTTGTTAGCTATCCCATTTACGTGGCTGGCGAACAGGCCAACCAGCGAGAATCTCTCTGGCGTAAGAACCCCAGCGCTGTATCGCAGGAAGAATACGACAAATTTTACCAGCAATTTGCCCTGGATTTTGCCGATCCGCTGGTCACCGTGCATCTCACTGCTGACGCCCCGGTCAATGTGCGCGCCCTCCTCTTTATTCCGGCCCAACGCGAGCGCCACGTCTTTTCTTTGCGCAAGGAGCCAGGCGTTAAGCTCTACTCGCGCAACGTCCTTATCCAGGAATATTGTACCGACCTGCTACCTAAATGGCTGGAATTTGTAGACGGTGTGGTGGACTCAGAAGATTTGCCTTTGAACGTCAGCCGCGAAACAGTGCAAAACAATCGCCTTATGCTGCATTTGGGCAAGACCCTGCGCAGCCGCGTCTTGCGCGAACTGCGCCATCTGGCTAACAAAGACGCGGAGAAGTATGAAACCTTCTGGCAGGAATATGGCCGTGTATTAAAAGAAGGGTTGGCGCTTGACCCAGAAGCCAAAGAGGACCTGGTTCCTTTTCTGCGCTTCCACTCTTCCAAATCTGACCAACGTCTGACATCGCTAGACGCTTACGTCGCAGCCATGCCAGAAACGCAAGCGGACATTTACTACGTGATGGGGGACAGCCGCGCTTCTGTGGCCCGCAGCCCGCACCTGGACCCGTTCAAAGCCCGCGACCTGGAGGTGTTATATTGGGTTGATCCCCTGGATGCTTTCCTGGCGCCGGCGCTGACAGAGTATAAAGGCAAGAAGTTGAAAAACGTGGATGACGCGGGTCTGGAGCTGCCAGAGATGCCGGCAGAAACTGAAGAAGAACCTGCCGTCCCCTCCCTGTCCGAAGCTGACTTCAACCGCTTTGTGGGGCGCTGCGTTACAACTTTAGGCAATCGTGTCGTCGAAGTGCGCCCCTCCAGATTGCTTAAGGACAGCCCGGTGCGCCTGGTTTCGCCAGAGGATGCGCCTGACCGTGAAATGCAGCGCATTCGGCGCTTCACCGATAAGAATTACGAAGTCCCGCGCCGCATTTTGGAAGTCAACCGCCAGCATCCTATCATCGCCAATCTGGCGCACCTGATTGCCCAGTCCCCGGACGCGGAAATCATCAATCTGACGATTGAACAACTATATGAAAGCGCCCTGGTGCAGGAAGGGCTTCATCCTGACCCGGTGGAAATGCTGCCCCGCATCCAAAAGCTGCTGGAACTGGCTACAGGCGGCGGCAACGGCGCATAGGACAGCAGATACCCATGATAGCCGGCGTCAGTCGCCTGCGGTGGCTGACGCCGCTGCCCACCTTATTCGGCAGTGCCCTGACTCAATACCGCTTCTAGCAAAGAACGCCCCACTGTCTGGGCGGCGCTCACGTCCTGGCTTTCTTCTACGATAACGATCACGGCCATTTGCGGGTCATTAGCCGGCGACAGCGCCAGATACCAGCTATTGGTGCTGCCCCCTGGTCCAGAGAGAGCCAGCGCGGCGTGTTCAATGATGTCTTGCTGCCGCGGCAGCGCGGCCAAAATGGTGGCGGCGATGTGATTGGGGATGACTTGTTGCGGCTCGCTCAAATTGGTGTAGGTTTGCCAGATGCCCTCCGCCGTGATCGCGGTAACCAACCGGGGTTGGTTTAATACCCCCTCATTCCCCAACGCCATCCAGGCCACGCCCAATTGTAATGGGGTTACGGTCAAATTTTCCTGGCCCAAAATACTCAATCGCATGTCCTGCGGCGGACTGGATGCCGGCGTTTCCACGTTTAAGGGCAGTTCTGGGACGCTGGTCAGACCAAAGTCAACGAAAATTTGCTGCAAATCCGCTGCCTGTAATACGTTTAGCGTGGTTAGCATGGGCGCCGGGCAGGCGTAGCGCAGTGCGTCCGCCAGGCGCATCGTCTCCGCTGGTTCGCTTACGCAAGTCAATAGATTGCCCAACACTTCGACGGGGGCGTCTCCATCAGTGACCAGGTTGTCCAGGCTTAAACGACCTGTCGCGGCTGCGCCTGCCAGGATAAAGGGTTGCAGCGCCAATCCAGGTTGATACTGTCCCTGGGTGGCCCGGTTCAACAGCGGCGCATTCTCGTCAGCCACCAGATTCTCAAATTCGCTGTCCAGTTGATTGGGATCATAAGTAGGGTGACTGACCATGACGCGAATGGCGGAATCTGGCAGGGTAAACAGTAGCACCGCCCCGCGCTGCTCGCCCAGTATGGCGTCGGCTGTTTGCTGCCAGGCGGCGTCTAAGGTCAGCCGCACGTCGTTGCCTGTTTGCGGCGCATGGAGCGCGCTGCGCTGCAGCCAGATGCGCCAATCATCCGTTTCCCCGCGTAAAACGGCATCCAATCCCTCTTCGATTCCTGCTGTTCCATGCCGCAAGCTGTAATACCCGACTGCGGGCGCGGCGACGGCGTATGGGTAATGCCGCTCCAGAACGTCTGGCGCGCCCGTTGTTTCTGCCAGAGTGCGATCCTGGCTGTCTATAATGCGGCCCCGCTGAATGCGCAGTTCTGCTTCTACCAGGCGGGGATTATCAGGACGGCTGAGAATGGCTGGCGCGCGTAGGCTGCTCCAATACACCAGGGAAAGGCCAATGCCGGCAAACGCCAGCAAAAACGCCAGGTTCAAGCGGCGCAGCCGTCGTCGTTGGGCTTTCATTGGCGGCGCACCAGAGCGGCGTGCTGATCCCGCTCTGCCGACAGGTATAAGAGCAGGCCAATCATAATGCTGCTCACCAGCAGCGAGCTGCCGCCGTAACTGACAAAAGGCAGCGTCACGCCTGTGAGCGGGAGTAGTTTGGTCACGCCCGCCATAATCAGGAAAGCCTGGATGCCAAATAGCAGGGAAATGCCCACGCTCAGATAAAAGTGAAAAGGTCGCCGCGCCCGCATGGCAATATGCACGCCGCGGTGCACCAGCAGCAAAAAGCAGGCCACTGTGCCCAGGCTGCCTATCAGCCCCCACTCTTCGCCGATAGCCGCAAAAGCAAAATCGGAGTGGACGACAGGGATATAGGTTGGAAACCCCTGTCCTGCCCCTGTGCCCGTGATGCCGCCAGCCGCCAGCGCATAGAGGGATTGCACGATTTGAAAGGCGCGGTCATCGGCATCGGGCCAGGGATTCCACCAGGCGTCTACCCGCAGCGCCACCACGTCGAAAGCGAAATAGGCGATAATGCCGGCAATCAACAACAGCCCCAGCCCAATCCATAAATAGCGGTTCTCGCCTGACGCCAGGTAGAGCAGCAGCAAAAACACCAGAAAGAAAAGCGTGGCTGCCCCCAGATCCCGCTGCCACACCAACAAGATCATGCAGAACCCCCAGGTCAGCAGCAGCGGCGCCAGATAAGGCAGCGCCCCAAACAAGCCGTGTCGCAATTGTAACAATGGCTCCCGCTCGGCAAAGTAACTGCCTAAAAAAATGACCAGCAGCAGTTTGAGCAGCTCCGACGGCTGAAAAAACACCTG
>CAYQYJ010000266.1:0-5716 GCA_964421605.1 uncultured Ardenticatenaceae bacterium
ACGGATGATGGGCCGGCATTTAACGCCGCCATTCAAGCCGCGCCCGCCCCCGGCTTTGTCTGGGTTCCGCCGGGGGATTATCGCATCAGCACCATTGTGCAGCTCAAGAGCGGCATTGTGCTGCAAGGGGCAGGCCCAACGCAAACGCGGCTGCTGATTGACATCCCCAACAGCGGACAGCGCGGCGGCGTGGAGATGCGGGGCAGCATGGAAAATGTAGATAAGGCGGTTACGGCTGGCTACAGTCTGGGCAGCACACAGCTAGAACTGGCGGATGCCAGCGGCATTACGCCGGGGACGCTGTTGTGGCTGTACCAGGACGACGACGTGGAAGCGATGTATACAGTAGATTACTGGATTACCGATTACAGCATCTACTCCATGAGCCAGATGATCGGCGTAGCCGCAGTGAACGGCAATACGATTACGCTGGACGTGCCGCTGCGACTAGATTATCAGGCGGCGTTGAACCCGCGCGTGCGGATTGTGCATCCAATTGAGAATGCCGGCATCGAAAGCCTCTACCTGGAACGCATAGACACCGCCGACGCCTTTACCATTTCTATGGAGCAGGCGCAAAACTGCTGGGTGCGCTACGTCGAGTCCTACAACACCTTCCGCGCTCACGTCTGGACCTTCTACAGCCGCTTCCTGACCATCCGCGACAACTACTTCCATCACGCCCACGACTACGGCGACGGCGGGCACGGCTACGGCGTCACTCTGGCTGACTCCACCTCCGACTCCCTGATAACCAACAACATCTTCCACACCCTGCGCCACGCCATGATGGTTAAAGAAGGCGCCAACGGCAACGTCTTTAGCTACAACTACTCCTATGACAACGTGGGCGGCAAGGCGGACATCTCTCTGCACGGGCACTACAACTATGCCAATTTGTTTGAAGGCAACAAGGCGGAAAACCTGGTCATTTCCGACTGGTGGGGGCCAAGCGGGCCGTTTACGACCGCCTTCCGCAACGCCATCACCACCAATCGCGGCATCAGCGTGCGCGACCACAGCGACCGGCCCAACGTGGTGGGCAACGTGACGCCGCGCATTGACATCCGCTCCGGGCCAGACATCATCATTTTCGGTTATCCGGTGTATATGGGCGGGGTGGTCACCGACCTGACGGACGGCAACCTGGTAAACGGGGTGTTGGAGTGGAGCGGCGCGCCTGCTCCGCTGATCCTGCCCGCCTCGCACTATCTGGACGCCCCGCCTGACTTCTGGGGCAACCGCCCCTGGCCCAACATTGGCGCGGACCTGGCCACGCCCGTGGGCCCGCTGCCGGCGCAGGAACGCAAATACCAGATTGACAACGGCTTATGGCAGCCCCCCCTGCCCCTGATTGCCACCGCCACCGGCAATCCGGGTCAGGCGCAGGTGATCAATGCCCGGCCGGGCGAGACGTTGTTTGTCTTTGCCGGCACAGGCGGCACAGGCAACGGCCCATGTCTGCCCATCTTTGGTAACCTCTGCCTCGATCTACTCCCCCCCTTGCAATATCTGGGAGCCGTCACGGCGAACGCCAACGGAACCGCCCTCATCACCGCCCCCAACCCGCCCGCGCACATCCAGGCGCTGGTCTATCGCGGCGCTGCCGGCAGCCTCTCCATCAAAAGCAACCCCGCGGCGGTGGATTGACGCAAACTCGCAGATTCAACATCTGCCACGAATGACACGAATTTTATGAATCAGGCGCCTTTTTTCGTGTAATTCATGAAACCTGTCCTGAGCATCGTCGAAGGATTCGTGGCGAAAATCTGGATCTACTTAGATTGGTTCAATCTTGAAGATTGAACCAATCTGCATTCTTCCCGTTTTCGTTGCCTGTTATGTGTTATCTGTTGTCTGTTGTCTGTTATCTGTTTTGCTGCCATTCCGCCAGATCAGTCACCACCAGGCCAGTTTCCGTAGCCACAGCCAGGAACCGCTCCGCCGGATGCAGCGCCAGGTGGGTGATGGCTGTATCGGTGTAATAAGCGCCCCGCAGGGCGTTGTCTGGCAGCAACCACCAGGCGACCCGTCCCTGATCCGCTTCGTCAGCGGCATCCCGAAACGACTCGCCATAAATAATCTCGTCCCAGCCCTGGCGGAAAACGATAGCCTGCGTGTTCACATAAGTGACATCCGCGGGCGGGCGAATGTCGGCGACCATGAAGCCGGAATCCACGTGTACCACCTGTACCCGTCCCGCCAGCGTCCCTGCCGCCACGTAGCTGCCGGCAGCGCTCAAAGCC
Source organism: uncultured Ardenticatenaceae bacterium (assembly GCA_964421605.1). Taxonomy (GTDB): domain Bacteria; phylum Chloroflexota; class Anaerolineae; order Promineifilales; family Promineifilaceae; genus JAGVTM01. Next base: position 2,247 of record CAYQYJ010000266.1, read on the forward strand.
AGCGCGTTCACCGGCGCAAATGGCTTGAAAACTTGCTGAAAAAGCGGCCCATACGGCAGCGTCGAAACCTGAACCCCCTCCAGGAAGTCGCCCACCGCCACGCGGCGACCATCCGCCGCAGCGGCATAGGCGCTGGTGATGCTGGCTGCCAGAAACGAGTGCGTGGCGTACAGTTGCGGTTGGGTTATTTCGGTCAAATCGTAGAGAGACAGATACCCCTCCTGGAGCGACGGCGCGGGGGCAAACACGAACAAATAAGGGGCCTGGCGCTCGTCGCGCAGGAAAGCCAATCCGGCTGGATTCTCCAGCGGCGCGTCGTGCCTGATGGAGGCCACAAGCGCCAGACTGTCCCTATGCCAAATCCGCACCCAGCCGTCCGCGCTGGCAGCCGCCAGGTAAGGCGCAATGGGATCAAAAGCCAGGGCTACGGTCTCCGTCCCTTCATGGAGCCGGGCCGGCGGGCTATCGCCGCTCACGGCAAAGAGACGCACGCCAGACGCGCCCGCTGTCGCCAGCAGCGCGCCATCGGGCGACCATTGCAGCGCCTGCAAGCCAGCATAGGCGCGGTAAGCAATTAGCTGCTCGTTTAGGGCGGTCAGGGTAGCTGCCGGCATCACCGACACCCTGATCTCATCTGGTAAGGCCTCGGCAGTCAACAGCAGCGCTTCAGCCTCCATCAGCACGTCATCCATCTGGATGGCGTGCAACTGCGGCCCCAGCCCAATGTATAACCGTCCATCACGCCCCACCGCCGGCGGAGAGACCACCACCCCTTCCGGCTGCGCCAGCGTCGTCCGCCAAAGGACTTCGCCAGCAGCCGAAAAGCGCAGCAGTTCTTGATTTGTTGTTTTGGCTATCAAACTGCCATCGGCAGCTACCGCTACGGGTGACGCCTGTCCAAACAGACCACTTAACTGCTGCTGCCCCAGGTCAAATTCACGCCGTATAGTCCCCTCCGCGGACACCAGAAAGAGACGGTTAGCCACAGCCAGGTAAAGAGCGTCGTCTGGCCCCAGAACCAGTGAAGCTGGCGCTGTCAGGCCGTGAAACAACTGGAGTGACCAATAGAGACGACCATCGGGATGCAGGGCAAACAGGATGCCTGACTCATTGGCGGCGTAAATAGTTCCGTCTCGCCCCACCAGCGGCGTGGTGACAATTCCTTTGCGCGGTTCGTCAGTCGCCGTAAATGCCCAACCAATATCGCCGCTGGTGGGATCAATGGCGTAAACGTGGGAGTCAAGGCAGGCGGCGTAAACGGATTGATCTACGCCCACCGCCGCGCCGGGCCAGAGACCGCTGCCGCTCATGGCGCAGGGGCGGGTTGTCCAGCGCACAGACCCATCCGGGGCGAAGGCCCACAGATTGCTGCGGTTGGTCATCAAGTAGGCGGTTCCGTCGGGGGCAAATGCCGGCAGCGCCGTCAACGTATCCTCCCCTGACCAGCGCCAGCCCGGCGCGCCATCGGCGGCAAAGGTGTACAGCGTATTGCCGGCAATAACCATAACCCGCCCATCCGGGGCTGCCGTCACTTGCGCCGCCGCGCCAACGGCTGTTTCTGGCTCCAGGTTGGCGCGCCAGGCCTCACTGCCATCCGCCGCAAACGCATACAGCGTGCTGCCGGCAATCACATAAACCTGCCCATCAGCCGCTGTCGCCGGTTGGCTGTAAATGACGTCGGGCAGGTTACGCACCCATACAGTTTGCCCTATCACGTCTAAGCCGGCGCTGGCTGCCGGCAGCGGGATAGCCGCCGGACGAGGGCGCAAGGCATCCACCGGGGCAGGCGACGGAAGCGCTGCCGCGTCAGGCGCAGGGTGACGGGGCGGCGTGGCTGTGCGCGTTGGGGCGGCTGTGGTCGCTGTAACGGCTGTGGTCGCCGTAGCGCTGATTGTCGCTGCCGTTGTTTGCCCACCCCATGGCGCCGGCGTGGGCGTAGATGTTCCCCCGCTACACGCTGCCAGACATAACAAAGTCAGGAGAACCAGCCAATAACGACACATGATTGCTCCCTGGAAAACAGCTAACTTTGTAGAGCGGATTGCCAACCCGCCCATCCTTTCTAAACAGTCTCACACGGAGATACGGTGGGCGCAGAGAAACGTAGGACAAACGGTTCGTTTGTCCGCGCCAACTAACCGTTTGCGCTACAAACAAAAGACACCTATGGCGTATAAGTGAAGGCGTCTATCACTTCGCCCTGGGTGTTCTTCAGCGCAGCCGTGTCGGCGACATCGTCGTTCCAGACTGTGGTGCGAATTCCCCAAAATAGATCGGCGCTGGTATCCTGCCCCTCTTTGGTCCACACCCTGACGCGCGCGCCCGCTTCCAACACAAAGGCAGGAAAAACAAATCTATGTGCCTGTAAATCCTCAAGCTGCCAGCCGGTCATATCTTGCGGCGCATTGCCTTCATTGCGCAGGATGACAACTTCATCCAATGGCGACGTGGCTGGGGCGTAATCAATATCTACGATTTTAATAGTTGGGGCGGCGGGCGTGCCGGCAGGAACCGTCATCACCGGCTCAACGATGGGCGCGGTGCGGCGACCATCCCCATAAGCAAACGCGCCAATCTCCTGCTGCGAGGTTAATATCCGTCTCCAACCAGAACAGACCTGACCCATAAACAGCAGTTCGCCATTGGCCGTCAACGTAAATGGGCCCTCAGGCATATTGCTCACAACAAACGCGCCATCTGCGTCTGAAATGGCGTTGTGGACCACGCCGCTGGCATCGGTCAGCGCCAGAGAGACGCCTGGCTGCGGCTGTTGGCTGCCGTCCATAATCGCGCCCGCCACCGCCGCCGGGCGGGTGACGATCAAGTGCAAAATAATCAGCAGCAAGCCAAAAGCCAGAGAAGTGGTAAGCAGCGTGGCCAGATGCCATCTGTACCACCACACCAGAAAAATGGTCAGCGCCACCCCACACAGCAGCGCCGCCACTGGCTGCACGAAGCTGCTGGGCAGAGCCGCTTCCAGTAGGGTAAAAACCATGGTCATCAGGCCAATAATGGAAGCGATGCCTTTGACCGCCTGGCTGAAGGCCAGGGAACGTTCTGTGGAGCTTGTGAGTTGTCCGTCTGGTGTCATGATGATGTTTCTCCCCATCATGCAGGCAGCGCCTGCCACTACCCCTCCTGTTAACAGCCTATCCAATCTATGCCGGCACAGCCAGTGCCAATCCACACCTTTTAGCCATGATCTTCGTCACCTGTTGACAATGGGGTAAGCAAAGACTGGGATCTCAAACGTGTTTAGGCCGAATTGAGAATCGCTAATGGAGCCAAAGAAAATTGGCAATCCCCACTCTTTTAATTTATCATACCGATTAGCGTCAAACTCTCTAATGACACTATTTTCAACTTCCCACGCAAGTAGTTTATCAACCCGCGTTTCCTTGAGTATTATTTACCCATGACCCAAATCATCAGTCGCCTTAACCCCAACAGTTCCGAATTCAAGAGCAATT
>CAYQYJ010000267.1:0-5689 GCA_964421605.1 uncultured Ardenticatenaceae bacterium
TTTTATGCCTGATGCCACATTATTTGTTCGCCTCTACCGTGAGCGTGGTTATGGTATAGGCTACGCCGCCGCTGGTTAACGGGGCTTGCGCCAGGTCGGGCCAGGTGTAGATGCCCGTGCGAATTTCGTATAAGCCTGAGGGCAGGTCGGGAGGCAGCGCCAGATGGAACTGCGTCACCAACCGGTCGCCGCGCCGCCAATATTGCGTTTGCACGGCGGGAGCGTCGTCTTGCGCCCGCAATTGCGGCTGCAGCGTGCCGCTGGCGTCGAGGAAGTGGTTAAAAAAGTGGTAGCGCGTGTCTGGCGGCGGCGTTTGGGTGACGCGCCAGGTCAGGTTCAGGGCAAGCTGACTGCCTGGCACGGGCGCGCCGACCACTTCGGCGTGGAGCAGTTGCAGGCCATTTTGCCACACAGCCAGCGGCGGCGTGGCGTCTACGGGCGCGGTGGCGACATAGTAGAAACGCCAATCGGGGTCAAGGGCGGCAGCAGTGGGCGTTACGGGTTGGGCCTGTGCATCCAGCCAGGTTTGCGCTAATGGGTCGTGACCGGCTGCCAGATAGAGGGCGCAGTTTGCCGGCAAAATAAAACCCCGCCCACTTTCCAGCAGGCGCGCCTGACGTGGATGAACAAACGCTTCGATTAAGCCCAACGGCGAGTTTTCTACAGAACCGCCAGCCGCCAGAATGATCAGGTCGCAGCCGGGATATTGCGCCAGCAGGTCGGCGGCGACGTGGATGGCAACGGCTACGTCGCCCGCTGTCTGCGCTGGCCCTATCTGCCCTTCCTGCAGCAGTCGCAGTCCGGTATGGTAAATGAGGAACTGCCAGGCGGCAAGGAGCAGCACCAGGATGATGGCGGTTGCCGCGATGGTTTGGCGGAGCCATGCCGGCATTCTCCCCCGGTCCACCAGATGCCACATCTCTTCCAGACAGAGCGCGATCAAGAGAAAGGGGGCGGGGAAGAGATAGAGGAAGTAGTAATGTTGTAGATAGACAGTGTGGCGCAAGTAGAGCAGGAGCGGCAGCAGCGTCCACAGCAGCAGCGCTGCCTGCGCCCATTGCCGGGGCGAGAGCGGCTGGCGCGTCCACCAGCGGTGGAAGACGCGCACGGCTGCCCACAAAAGGCAAGCCACAAACAGCCAGCGGGCCAGCGTGGTCAGGGCAAACCCAGGCGGCAGCGCCGCGGGCCAGGCTGTTTGCGTCCCCCACACCGCTGCGCCGCTGACCAATTCCAGCGCCAGCGCCAGAGAAGCCGTATTGGTTTCTGCCGGGGGGACTGTGCCCGTAATGGCGCTGCGTCCGCCGACCAGAGCGTTAACGACTGCCTGCATATCGCCAAAGCCTACAGCCTGCTCAAACAGGAGAAAGGGCAGATAGAGCAGGCAGGCGACCAGCGTTCCCACTGCCAACGGCCCAACCCAGCCGCGCCAACCGCCAGGCCGCCAACGCCGCCAGGTAAGCAGGAGAATCAGACCCACGGCAGGCAGCAGCGCCAGGCCGCTCAAATGAAGCTGGGTGATAGCCGCCAGGCAGGGCAGCGCCAGCGCCAGCCACCAGGCCGCGCCAGCGCCGCGGCCCGTTCCCTCCTGGCGCAGCAGCGCTAACAAAGCCAGCAGCAGCGCGGCGGCAAAAAATGGGATGGGGTTGGGATTCCAGATGAAGCGGCTGTAATGCACAGCCCATGGGTTAACGGCGAACAAAAGCGTGGCCAACGCGGCGACGCGCCAGCCGAACAACCGCTGGCTGCCCCAGGCCAGCAGGGCTACGCTGCTCCAACTCAGGGCTGCGTGGAAAACGATGGGGCTGATCACAGTGGTGCGCAGCAGCAAGGGCAGCGCCAGCAGGTACTCAATGAGGGGGGGATTCATGATGCCCGCCGACGACTTGTTGGCTGCCAGGGGCAGGGGACCGCCGTTGACGAAGCGCATGGCGATCAGGTAGAGAATGGATTGGTCTGGGCCAATTTCGCTGTATGGCAGGTGGGCAAAGCGCAGATAGGCGGCGGCGACTAAAGCCAGCGCCAGCCACGTCTGCCAGAAGCGCCGCCAATTTGGGGAAGGAGAAGCCGCGCGCGCGTTGTCTGGCTCAGGTCTGGTGCTTGCTGACGGCGGCAGAGCTGTCATAGATGAGTTCCACCCGCTTGATCCGGCTCAGCACCCTTTCCACCAGTGTGAGCAGCAGCATGACAAACAAGTCTACGCCCAGCGCCAGAGAAAAGGCCACGCCCAGATAGCCAAAAACAGCCGTGGTGGGCCCAGCCATTTCCTGCCATACGATTTGTTGCAGCCCTAGCACGGTCAGGATGAGAGCCAGGGCGACCATGGCGATGATGAAAGCGGGCCAGGCGCGGCGGTCGGATGGGCTGGGCAGCATGGCGTTGCTGATGGCAAACAGCAGGTAAAACCATACCAGGAAGTCGTTGGCGGAAAAGATCTGCCCCAGGGCGATGGCTAACTCGCTCACCTGCCCGCTTTGAATGGCTGGCCCCATCTGGGCGACGTCGAAGACGTGGAAAGCAATGAGCAGAATGGCAGTCACGCCGGACAATAGGGGCGCGCCGCCAATGATGCTTTCGCGGAAGGGCCCCAACGTGTGGCTTTTGAAATATTCTACGTAGCCAAGCTGGATGGAGCCGTCTTTCTGGGCGCGGGGAATCAGGCTGAAGCGACCGGTGCGCACGCCTAACATGCCGGCAGCCAGCCAGTGGCTAACCTCGTGCAAGAAAACCCCCGGCAGCAACACAATGGCGTACAGAATTAAAGCCCAGTTGGCGTTGCCCGTCAGCAGCAGGGAAACGCCGTGTAGATGGCGGTGAATCCAGCGCTGCACCAGCAGCAGCAGCGGCAGCGTTACCGCTACCCAGATGAATGGAGCCAGAAATTCATTCATAGACAGTAAAGGAATGGGAGGCGGCGCGCCTGGAAAGGCGCATCGCGCCTGCGCGTCACTGCGCGGCGCGCACCAGGTCCACGAAGTTGGGCTTCAGGCTGGCCCCACCCACCAGAGCGCCGTCAATGTCTGGATGCTGCATGTATTCGGCAATATTCTCTGGACTGACGCTGCCGCCGTATTGGATGCGGATTTTTTGGGCGATGTCTTCGCCAAACAGATCAGCCAGCGTGCCGCGCACGGTCAAGCCAATGATGTTGCCAGCGCTGGTGGGGTTGGCGGATTTACCGGTGCCAATGGCCCAGATGGGTTCGTAAGCGACTACGCACAAGGCTGCCTGGACGGGGGAAATATCGGCAAATGCTGCCCGTACCTGCCCGCTGACAAAGCTGTGGGTTTCCCCCGCTTCATTTTGCGCCAGAGTTTCGCCCACGCAGACAATGGGCGTCAGGCTATGCGCCAGGGCGGCTTTGATTTTGCGGTTGACGGCGTCGTCGGTCTCATTGTAGTAGGCGCGCCGTTCGGAGTGCCCCAGGATGACGTATTGGCAGTAAGGGACCAGCATGGCTGGGGCGCACTCGCCTGTGTAAGCGCCTGTTTCGGCGTAGTGCATGTTTTGGGCGCCAACGCCGATTTTAGTGCCGCGCAGGGCGTCGGCTACGGCGGGCAGAGCGACGAAGGGGGGGCAGACGGCGCTGTCTACCCGTTCGATTTCGTTTAGTCCATGACGAATCTGGCGCACAAAGGCTACGGCTTCGTCAACGGTTTTGTTCATTTTCCAATTGCCGGCAATAAATGGTTTTCGCACGTCACTATCCTCCTTCGAAACAGAGTAGGGCGATTTTCCAAAATCGTCCGCCCGATTTTGGAAAATCGGGCTATAACGGCACAACAATACAAGTTAAAGTCCAAGAAGCCGCTGGATGTGGGTTTGCAGCCATAGGGGCACATTTTCTTCCGCCAGCGCCGCTTGCAGGGCGGTCAATGCGCGCTGCTGTTCGCCCATTTCTTTATAGAGGTAGCCTTGTAGAAAGAGAAACGACGCCCGCGCCGTGTTATTTTGATCCTGCAAGCCATTGTGCAAAATCCGCATCGCCGCCGCCGCGTTTCCCGCCGCATAGGCGCGATAGGCTTCCCCCAATTGTACGGTGAACGCCGTTCCGGGGCGACTTTGGAGGCGGGCGATCAGGTCGGCGGCTGCCGCCGCGCCGCGATTTGCCAGAATAACGTCCATCATCAGCAGATGGTAGAGCATTGGGTTATCGGGAAACTGTTGGATACCGTTTTGCAGCAATATCTGCGCCAGGTCGTAATAGGCGGGGTAGACCAGTACCGATTCCACTGCATTGATGACTGCGGCGGCGTTTTCGGCACGGGCAAAGGCGGCGGCGATCAATTGCTGCGCCGCATCTGTTTCCCCTGCCTGTAAGTGGGCAATGGTCAGTTCCAGGCGCAGCGATAGATTGTCAGGGGTGGCCTCTACCAGGGGCAGCAGTTCATTAACGGACCGCACCTGTTCCGGCGGAGGAACTTTCCAGGGGGTGGGCGTGGGTCTGGTAAGCTGTGTGGCTGCGGCTTGAGCGGTGGCTGTGCCCGCTTGCTGCCGTTGTTCCAGGCTGTTCGCTAACGCCAGCAGTCCCAGGCACAGGCACATTCCCAGCGCCATGCCCATCAAAACCAGGGTGACCGTGCGGCGGCGCGAAGGGGCGGCGGTTGGCTGGCTGGCTGGGGGGGCAGAGGTAACGACGGTGGGCGCATTGTCGGGGGCGGCGATGCCGGCATCTCCTCCCCCACTATTTGTGTGTGGATGGTCTGGTGGGAATGCGGTTGCCGGCATTGCCAGCAGCGCCTGCCGAAAGGCGGCAGCCAGTGCGCCTGCTGACGAATAGCGCGCCGCCGGGTCTTTGGCCAGAGCTTTGCTCAGGACCGCCGCTAACGCAGGCGATACGTGGGCATTGATCTTGTTGGCAGCGGGCGGCGGCGTAAAGATATGGTCGTGGACAATGGCGTATGCTGTGTCTGCCTGAAACGGGACGCGGCCACAGACCAGTTCAAACAAAATGACGCCAAAAGAGTAGACGTCAGCCCGCTCGTCAATCTCGCGGTCGCCGCGCGCCTGTTCGGGTGAGATGTATTGGGGCGTGCCCAGCATCATGTCCTGTGACAGCGTAGATTCGCCCGATTCCGCCAGCCGCGCCAGACCGAAATCGGTGATGGTTAGTTTACCCGCATCGGAGAGAATGATGTTGGACGGTTTGATGTCACGGTGCAGCACGCCGCGGGTGTGGGCGTAATCCAAAGCAGAGGCTACCGCCGCAGCCAGGGAGAGAATCTCTGCCCTGGACAGGCGGCGCTCTTGCAACAGATCTTTCAACGTTTGCCCTTCAATCAGGCGCATCACCAGATAGGGATGCCCCTGGTGTTCGGCAAAGTCATAGACGGGGACAATGTGGGGGTGGTCTAGTTGGGCGACGACGCGGGCTTCGCGCTGAAAACGGCGCAAGAAAGAGGCATCGGCCACAAAGGCGGGATGCAGGACCTTGATAGCGACGTACCGATCCAGCGCTTCGTGATAGGCACGATAGACGCTGGCCGTTCCCCCCTGCCCCAATCGGGCGATAATATGGTAGGGGCCAACCTGGTCACCAACGCTGAAACTCATAAGCTGCCTGACTATGTTTGCAGTTGCCAGATAATAAGCGGCGCAACCGTCATTATAAGAGAGGCAGCGCCCTCAGGCAATACAGAGATAGGGCAGGGGTAATGGCGGGTAAAGGCGCGCAGCGCCCTCTCCGAAAAGC
>CAYQYJ010000268.1:0-4303 GCA_964421605.1 uncultured Ardenticatenaceae bacterium
CGCCCTTTTTTTGCCAGGCTATTGACAATATATACTCTATCGTATAAAATAACTTACGAAATCGTATAAAATGTTTATCCATGATACAAACTGTGGCGCACCGTGTCAAGAGAGAAATTTCTCCAAACTCTTGCTCACGCCCGGTCTGCATCAACGCACTCAAAACGGAAGTAAACAATGAGCGCCTATGATTTGGACACTGTTTTGAAGAAGTGGGAACGGGACGAACTGTCCACCGAGCAGGCAGTGGGGCAGATTTTGCTCCTGCTGCAAACCATCTTGCACCGCCTGGGTCGTCTGGAAGTGGCCCAGGAAAACAACCGCCGGCAGGACGCGCCGCCAGGCGGCAAGAGTTAACGGCGCCATTCGTAGCGCAATTGGCTAGATTGCGTGGACAAACTAACAGTTTGTCCTACAAGTCTCCACGTGAACCTGAATTCGCACACTCATTTTGGAGGCGGCGCAGCTTTCTGACCACTGACCACTCGCCACTGACCACTCCCCACCGATCACCTCTGGCGAAGCTTATGGCTGCTTCTTCACCGCCATAGCCAGATGCCGCAAAAACTGCGCTTCATCCAGCACGCCTTCCATATGCACCCGCCCGTTAATGACCGTGTGCGGCAGGTAGTGTACATTAAACTGCTGCAAAGCCACGGGAAAGCAGTCAGCCATAATCGCATAGGCGCGGATGAGGGGCGAACATACGGCTAACGCAAAACACATCGTCGCCATTTGCGGCCCCGCTTCGTCGGCGCTGTCGGTGATGATCTCTATTTCCGCGGGCGCAGGCATCCGGCTAAGTTGAATCCGCGTCTTCGGCTCCACCTGCTGCCCACGAAACGTCACCGCCTGGATAGCCCCCAACAGCGTCGTCATCTGGAAACCTGCCGGCAATCCAATAATCCGCACCCCAAAATCTAGCTCTTCTTCCCCCTCCAGCCCCATCACCCCCCATACCGGGTAAAAGCCATAGTCTGGACGGCGGGGACGCAGCTCAAAAGAGAGACGCGCAAACCGCTGGCTCAGCGCCCGCGCCACGCGGATCGCCTCCCGCTCCCATCGCCCCCCCGCCTCATCGCCCCAGACCACCAGCCGCACCGCGCGCGGAATCTGTTCCAGGAAAGGAACCAGGTCGCTCCATTCATCAGTTGGCGTTTGTGTATCGCTCATGAGTGTCAAGAAGCGGGCAGGATGCCCGCGCTACGTTTACGGGCTGGCAGCCACGTCAATGTCGTACAGGTTCCACAGTTCAGACTCTTGCGTGGCATTCAGCAATAGGTTTTGCACGTAGGGGCGGGCAACGGTGACTTTGACGCGGGTGAGGAGGGGAATTGCCGGCACACCCTCCGCAAAAATACGCAAGGCCTCTTGTTGGTTAGCGACATATTCTGGCGTCCCGGCCCCGGTCGCCGCCGCCGCCATACAAACCGCGTCAAAGGCCGCGTCGCTCCATCCGGTCACGTTCAACCCCGTCCAGCCAGCCGCAAATGTCCCCGGCGGGCCAGGCACGGCGCTGCTCATATACAGATGACACGGCGGGGTCGCGGGCAGTAACCAGCTAAACAGCGCCAGATCAAACTGCCGCCCAAACACTGGCCCAACCGGCCCCTCCGCAAAAAATTCGCCCGCAGGCGTAAGCTGCAAGGTCACCTCAATGCCACAAGCGCGCATTTGCTCCTGAAACAGCGCCCCTATCTGGGGACGCAGTTCCGCCCCCATAGTCGTTATCAACGTCACCTGAAACGGCGCGCCCGTTTGCCGATCTTCGCGCACGCCGTCCCCATCGCTGTCCAGGTAACCCGCCTCGTCCAGCAAAGCATTAGCCGCCGCCACATCATAAGGCCAGACAGTCAAATCAGCCGGATACAGTGGATGGTTGGCTGAAACATAAGCGTTCATCATCTCGCCCAGACCGAACTGCGTCTGGTCAATCATTTGCTGCCGGTTGGTGCACATCGTCATAGCCCGGCGCACGCGCGCGTCGCCAAACCAATCGGGGCGCCTGTTGGCGTAACTGGCTGCCGCCGTCACGCCAAAATCAATGTGCTCGAAGATAGGACTTTCCGCAAAGTAAGCGCGCAATATGCCCTCTTCCTCGCTCTGCAAAAACAAGGGCGTGTCCGCAAAACTCAGGCTGTCTTGCGTAGCCACATCGCACGTTCCCGCCAATACCTGCGCCAACACGGCTGTCGTGTCCGGTATAAAGCGAAAAGTCACTTTGTCCAGCCGCGGCAGCCCCTCAGCCGCGCGATAGTAATGTGGGTTTTTCACCAAAACCAGGCGATCCCCCGCCAGCCACTCCTGAATCATAAACGGCCCATTGCTCAACGGCATACGCGCCGCAACTTCGCTCTCTGCTAACTGTTCCAGGGGGATTTCCCCCAGTTGGTGCTGCGGCAGCGGCGGCGCCACCCGCGTCATAAAATCCGCCGTCGCGCCGCCAGGCAGCGACGTATAGCGCACCGCCAGCATGTCCGTCACTTCATAACTGGCAATGCCCGCTTCCGCCGCGTTTAACGCCACGTCTGGCCCATATTGCAGTTCAAAGCTGAAGCGCGAATCGGCGGCGGTCACGGGGACGCCATCTGACCACACCATAGGCTGAAAAACAAAATCCACCACCAGGCGGGACATCTCCAGCGGACCACTGTCAAAGGTAACCTGTTCGCCAGCCGCATTGATGACGCTAACGCCTGAGGACAGCCTGCTGACAAAGCCGCTGGCAGCCACCACGCGGTCGCCCGTGTTCACGGTCACCGTTTCTATGCGGGCGTCGCCATCCTCTATTGTGGGGATTTTAGCCAGACCTCGCGCCTGGTAAGCATAATCTAACTGCGTGTACAGGTTCTCATACAGCGCCTGCCAGACGTGCGTGCGACTCAAGGCGAAACCGGCGTGCAGATAAAGCGTTTCCGGCTCCTGTCCCAGACAAACAATCAACTCTTTGGGGGCTGCCGGCAGCGGCGTCACAGTTGGGGCCGTCGTTGGCGTGGTCGAAGCGACAGCAACCGGCGTCGCTGGCGCGGTTGTTGGGGAAGCGGCAGTTGTTTCTACAACGAGACGGGTTACTTCGGTAGCAGGTAGGAGTGGGGGCGGGTCTTGCCGGCATCCCGCCGCCATCCCCACTACCCACAGCAACACAACTAACATTTGTTTTCGATGTGGCAGCATACACTCTCTCTTTCTCAAAACAGGTGGCACATTATAAAACAATCTCCAACGTAATCCCAATTGACAGACTTCCCCATCGTCCTTTTCCCGCTGCACGACAATTCGCGGTAACGCCCCAGTAAATCATGCCGGGTAATTTGGGGCGCGTCTGCGCCCCAAATTACCCATAAAAATGGGTGTCCGCCCCGCCGTAGACGGGGCGGACGCCCACCACGATTAAGTGCTGCGCCACCCAATTCGCCCCACACACAAAACTGTTGTATAATATATTTGTCTGGGGATGACAGGCTTCGACGGGGAAGGCTGATCCTGGACCGCAAGCCGAGCACGCTTTACAACTCGTAAAACTGGAAGCACATCAGAAGTGCCAACCGCACTCCTAACTACAGCGCTCTTCCGCTAGCTGCGTAAGCTAATGTAAGGCGCCGGTTGCCGAGAAGGTAACCACGTTCACCTCGACCGTTCGTTGACCGGAAGAGATGTGGGCGTCATAATTGTCAACGTGCGCCGCCCCAACACCGATAGGGGTGGCTAAGGGCTCTTTCGGGAGTCATCGGTTAGCTGCTGTTCGACCCTGTCCGCCGGGGCCACTTCAGCAAAAACTAAATTGACGGACTAAGCTTGTAGACGTACAGCCGATCGAATTTTTCGGACGTGGGTTCGATTCCCACCATCTCCACTTCAGGCGCGCCAATCGGCGCGCCTTTTTTGTCAACCGGGCGCCAACGAAAATCTCGCGCCCCCTTGCTCCCAATTCAGCTAGACGCCCGTCTCACATTTCCGTACAATACTTGCAGTATCCTAACTCTGCTCCCAACCGCCAGCCTGACCAGCGGGGGTGTGCAAATATTGTTGCATCCTGACGAATAAGAAAATTAGGAGGTTCGTCCATGAAAACTTTGCATCTTATTACCCGATTGAGCATCTTAGTTGGCCTCTTCCTGGTCGCTTGCGGCGGTCAGGCAGAAGAGCCAACCCCCACCTCGCCGCCAGCGCCCACCGCTACCTCGGCTCCGGTGGCGCTCCCCACAGAAGAACCGACCGAAGAACCCGCCCCGACCCCGGAACCGTCCAATGCGGTAACCACGCTGGATCAGGTACAAACCGCTGTGGTGCAAATCGTGGCCCA
>CAYQYJ010000268.1:4403-5672 GCA_964421605.1 uncultured Ardenticatenaceae bacterium
CGATTTCCCCTACCTGGAATGGTATGAAGGGGAAGTTCGCGTCGGGTTGGACGTATACGCGGCGGGCTTCCCTCTGGGCGACCCTGAATTCACCCTGACTCGCGGCATCATCTCCAAAGCCCGCGCCGACGGCGAAACAAGCTGGGCTTCAGTAGACAATGTGCTGGAGCACGACGCCACCATTAACCCTGGCAACTCTGGCGGGCCGCTCATTGACGCCAACGGGCAGGTTGTCGGCGTTAACTATGCCGGCGCTTCCAGTACCAACCAATACTTCGCCATTGGTCGTAACGAAGCGCTGCCCGTTCTAGAGCAGCTTCGTGCGGGCCAGGATGTCACTTCCATTGGCGTCAATGGCGAAGCCGTCAGCGATGGCGACAGCTTATCGGGCATCTGGGTCGCTTCCGTAAAATCCGGCTCCGTAGCCGATGTCGCCGGCGTCCGCGAAGGCGACATCATCACCATGCTAGAAGGTCTGCTGCTGGCGACGGATGGCACAATGTCCGACTACTGCGACATCCTGCGCACGCACAACGCCGATGACGTGATGGATATCCAGGTGCTGCGCTATGCCACTGAAGAAATGTTAGAGGGGCAGTTGAGCGGGCGCGAACTGGAGCCAACTTTCTCCTTTGCCCAAACTTTTGAGGAAGAAGTCGCCGATGAACCCGCCACGGCAGGGGGAGAGACGACCTACAACAGTTACGTCACGGTAACGGATGATACAGGCACATTAAGCGTGGAGGTTCCGGCTGACTGGGTAGACACAAATGGTACGGCCTGGACTTCGGATGATGAGGAAATCGGCGTGGCTGTGTCTGCTTCGCCCAATCTGGACGACTTCTGGAGCACGTGGACCACGCCAGGCGTCTTTTTTGGCGCTTCCACCACCCTGGAACTGACAGAGGAAGAACTGCTGGACAGCTTTGATTACTCTGACTCCTGTACTTATGGAGGTCGGGACGTCTACGAGGACCCGCTCTATACAGGCTACTATGACATCTGGGCAACTTGCGATGGCACAGACTCCTTGTATATTGTGCTCGCCGCCGTGCCCGAGTCCCGCAGTTTCCTGATTCTGGTCACCGTCCAGGTAGTAACGGACGCTGACCTGGATGCCCTGGACAATATTCTGAACACCTTCATCGTTGCCGAATAACGGCAAATCGTTACCGCGCCCGCGACTTTCTCAACGTGTAAAAGGGGCGTCATCGCCGCCAGACGGCGGTGGCGCCCGTTGTACATCTGCTGGTGAATGCCGGCATTCTC
>CAYQYJ010000269.1:0-5668 GCA_964421605.1 uncultured Ardenticatenaceae bacterium
AGCGCCCGGTCGCGCACTTCTAGAATGCGGTCGGTGACGCGGAAGGAAAAGGCGTCGGAACCCGCGCCAGAGCCGTAGCTGACCATCAGGATCAGGTCGCCTGGCTGGGCTACGTCCAGCGTGGACGTCAAGCCAATGACGGCGGAGCCGGCGTAGGTGTTGCCAATACGCGGGCTGAGCAGCCCCGGTTTGATTTGCGCTTTGGTGAAGCCTAACATCTCGGCGACGCGCTCGGGGAACTTGGCGTTGGGCTGGTGGAAGACAGCCCACTGATAATCGGCGGCGGTACGTTCCAATCCGGTCAGCAGCGCCTCCGCCGCGCCTATGATGTGCTTAAAGTAAGCGGGTTCGCCCGTGAAGCGGTCGCCATGCGAAGGATATTGGGCGTGCGCCCGCCGCCAGAAGTCGGGGGTGTCGGTGACGAAGGAGTAGGAGGCTTCAATGATCGCCACAGACTCGGCAGCCGGGCCGATGAGGATAGCCGCGCCGCCAGCGGCCGCTGTATATTCCAGCGCGTCGCCGGGGCGGCCCTGGGCGGTGTCCATGCCAATGCTCAGGGCGTAGCGGGCCATGCCTGATCCGACAAAGCCTAGCGCCGCCTGCATGGCCTCGGTGCCCGCTTTGCAGGCAAATTCCCAGTCTGCCGCCTGCGTGTGGGGCACGGCGCCGATGGCTTCGGCGACGATGGTGCTGGTAGGCTTGACGGCGTAAGGATGGCTTTCGCTGCCCACCCAGACGGCGCGAATCAATTGCGGGTCAATTTCGGCGCGGTCGAGGGCGTTGCGCGCCGCTTCGATGGACATGCTGACGACGTCTTCGTCCAGGCCATTGACGGCTTTTTCCTGGATGGGCACGCCGCTGGTTCCGCCGGTCCACATTTTGCTGACTTCGGATGCCGGCAGGCGAAACCGGGGCACGTAGGCGCCATACCCCACAATGCCTACGGGTTTGTCTGTTTTCATTAAACCAGTTTGTGTATCGGTCATGGTTTATTACCTGTGAAAGATTTTGCCACGAATTTCACGGTAGTAGTGCACTAAACCGTGGCGGGTGTCAGCCCCGCCGCAGGCGGGGCTGACACCCATTCTTATGGGCAATTTTGGGCGCAGACGCACCCAAAATTGCCCCGGCGCCGATGCCTTTTTGCCCGTTTTGTGGAACCGATAAACGGTTGAAGAGACCGCCACGATTTACTGAGGTAATACCCTGAAGCGTATTCCTGACTTTATCGTTGTAGATCGAGTGGGCCGTGACCTGCTTCGAGGTGGCATTGGACGCAGGCGGGGAAGACGACGTTGTTGATGTCCAGGAAAAATTGCGCGCCAAAAGTGGCGACGTGCGCCTGGTGGCAGTCCAGGCAGGTGAGGACGGTGTCAACCGTGACCAATAGCTCTGCGCCGCCTGTTGGAGAGGCCCAATCTGGTGGGTAGGTGAGTTGTCCGGTTTGGGCGAGGGCCAGGAGGGATGCCGGCAGTTTATTGTGAAAGTGATTCTCGAAACCGACCAGCGTCAACGTTTCCTGGTGGCATTTGCGGCAGCCGGCGTTGAGGATGTCTGGGGTGCGGTTGTACTGCGCAGAACCGAGCCAGACCTCGCTGGTCGCGCCATGCGCGGCGGTTTTGGCTTTTTCGATGGCGTTATCTGGCTCGCCTACCAGGAAGACGACTGTATCTCTGGCGGCTAGAGCCAGCACGCGCAGCCGCTGCGGCAGGCTGTCGTCGCCGCGATGGCAGTCAATACAGCGAAATCCATCCCCCTGCCAGTAATGGTAGCTGGCTAAATCCTCTACACCGGTTGTATCCGGCGCGCTGGATGCAACCAGCGCGGCAGTGGCGTTGACGGAACGTTCCAGGTAGACGACTTCGGGGGTGCGGTGACAACTGGCGCAAAAGGGATCGTGTTCTTCCAGTTGGCTGACAGCAGCCCCGCCCGCCAGGCTCAAGCCGAGCAGGCCCGCCAGCCCCAACGCCAGGAAGCGGACGAGGCGCATTATGAATCCTGACTGACCTGGACGACGATATTGTGAATTTTGTCGCTGCCGTCAGGGAAAGCGCCTTCCAGCACGCCGCGCCCAATTTCGTGCTGCGTGAAGCCGTCGTTGTCGCTGGCGCGCACGTACAGGGTGTAGCTGGTGGGCGCGGCGGGCATCCAGGGAAAATAGAACTGCGTCCACACCTGGGACGAGGGGCCTGCCAGCAGTTCTGCCTCATGCCAGACGAGTTCGCCGCGGGCGGGTTTGATACCGATTTCGATGCGGGTGATGGCGCGGTTGCCGGCATACGCCACGCCATAAATGAGCGCCTCGTCCAGGGGCAGGCGGCTGATGTGCGTGGGCGACATAATTTGCGAATTGGTTTTGACGGCAGCCACGTTGGACCAGCCGCGCTCTTCCCAGTAACCCAGGTGTTCGGCGTCGGCGATAAACTCCATGCGGGTGATCCATTTGGGCATTTTTTGCCCGTACAGCCCAGGCATTAAGATGCGCAGCGGAAAACCATGCGCGGGCGTCAAGGGTTCGCCATTCATTTCGTAAGCCATCAAGACGTCGGGCGCCGTGATCCAATCGAGCGATACGGAGGTATCGTAGCCATCGGCGGCGGCAAAGCGTACTCGCCTGGCGGCGGCTTGCGGGCTGACCTGAGCCAGTAAATCCGCCAGCCAGAAGCCGGCCCATTGGGCGTTGCCTATCTGGTTGCCGCCGACAGGATTGCCAATACATTCTAGCGTGCGCATCAGTTCGGCGCGGGGCAGAGACAGGACAGCCGCATAATCCAGCGTCAGGGGATGGTCTACCAGACCGTCTATGGTAAGCTGCCACGCGCTGGCGTCTACCTGCGGCACGCTTTGAAATTGCTGTACATAAAAATCGGTGACAGGGGTGAGCATGGTCTGGCGCGGCGGCGGCGTGGGGGGCGTTGGCGGCGGCGCGGCGACTGTGGGCAGCGGGGCGGCGGCAGGGGGAGCCGAACGGGGGCGACAGCCGATTAACACGGCTACGGCAGCCCCGCCAGCCAATTGCAGGAAATAGCGGCGGCTCCAGGTAGGCTGCGCGTCAGGTGGTGGGGGAGGTGTATCAGATTGGTGCATCATATCGGGTAAGTGCAGGTTGCCGACGGTTGCCGACAGTTACCAGGCAGCAAGCCAACCCCTGAGAAGTTGCCTGCGCCCACTTTGGATTATACGTTATCTGGCAAAGTTTAGACGGCAGTTGTTATCAGCCGCTTGTCAAATTCTTACAAAAAACTTACTATCAGCCAACGGCGGGCTGCTGTAAGCGGCGTGTAAGAAATTTGCGTACAATTCTGCCTGACGAGGCGCGTCATAGATGTATACCGGATGGAGTGACTCAGAATGACAAAGTCTCGTTGTGGTGTTAGACGAAGCAAAAACAGGGCGAAAGATCATGATTTTGAATGATACAGAAGATATTTTAATTGTAGATGACGAAGCGTCTGTGGTTGAGGTGGTTAGCCTTTACCTGAAGCGGGAGGGTTTTCGGGTGCGGCAGGCGCGCAGCGGGCGGGGCGCGTTGGCGGCTATTCAGGAGAAGATGCCGGCATTGGTCGTCCTCGACGTGATGCTGCCCGAACTGGATGGGTTGGAAATTATGCGGCGGCTGCGCCATCAAAACCCCGCCCCCCCGCCGGTCATTTTGCTCACGGCGCGCGCGCAGGAAACAGACCGCATCTATGGCCTGGAGATGGGCGCAGACGATTATGTAACCAAGCCGTTTTCGCCTGCTGAGTTGGCGGCGCGGGTCAAAGCTGTGCTGCGCCGTTCACGCGGGGGGCAAAATGCGGCAGAGCGGGAGGTGGTGCAGTTTAATAACCTGATCATTAACCCCTTGACGCGCCAGGTGATAGTGCGCGGCGAGGATGTGGAACTGACGGCGACGGAGTTCAATCTGCTGCTGTTTATGACGCAGCACCCGCGACAGGTTTTTAGCCGCGACCAACTGCTGGAGAATGTGTGGGGTTTTTCGGAGTACGTTGATCCCAGCACCGTTACGGTGCATATCCGCCGCCTGCGCGAGAAAATTGAAGTAGACGCCAGCCGTCCGCAGCGGTTGTTAACTGTCTGGGGAGTTGGCTATAAGTTTGACCCGGAGGGGTGAGGTAAGCGTATGGAAAGAATGACAACGCCACAAACGCTCATCAGCCGCGTTGGTCGCAATTTGCTGGATCGGTTGAGCGCGTCACCGGCTCAGGTGTTGGTTGGCGGCATTCTGCTGGCTTTATTGGTCACGGTACTGGTGACTAACTGGCTGATGAATCCGCCGTTGAGCGAAATTGTCACGCTGGTACAGACGTTGGCGATCACGTCGTTTTTGTCTCTGGGCGTTGGTTTTGGGCTTTATCGGCGCGGCTGGACGCGCTCGCCCTCGCTCAGCCTGACGCTGATCGCCACCTATGTCATTGCCGCCATTTTGACCTGGGTAAACGTGTGGGTGATGGCGCGGCTGATGTTTGCCAGCCCGCACGATCTGGCGCTGGCGTTGGTATTATTGATTTTTGCCGGCATCATTGCCACCACCTTTGGCATCTTTGTCGCCGCCAGCGTCACCGATGGGCTGCGCCAGTTGGCGGGCGTGGCTCGTCGCCTGGCGCAGGGCAACCTCAGCGCCCGCGCGGTGGTGACCGGGCGGGACGAAGTGGGGCAGGTGGCGCACAGCTTTAACATCATGGCGGCGCAGCTAGAAGAAACGGCGCGGCAGCGGGAAGAATTGGAAGCGATGCGGCGGGATCTGATTGCCTGGGTTTCCCATGATCTGCGCACGCCGCTGACCAGTATTCGCGCCCTGGTCGAGGCGCTCAGCGATGGCGTGGTGACCGATCCGGAGACGGTACAGCGATATTACCGCACCATTCGCGCCGACGTACTATCCTTGAACAACCTGATCAACGATTTGTTTGAACTGGCGCAACTTGATGCTGGCCTGGAACTGGAGAAATCGCCGCATTCGTTTACGGATCTCATTTCAGACGCGCTGGAGAGTTTTCGCGGTTTGAGTATGGTCAAGAATGTGGAGATTGTGGGGACGGTGAGCCAGAACCTGGATCCGGTGCCGCTCAATGCGCCCAAGATAGGGCGGGTGTTATCCAATTTGCTGGGGAATGCGATTAAGTATACGCCATCTGGGGGACGTGTGGAAGTGACAGCGCAGCGAGTGGGGGCGGCGGTGCGCGTGACGGTGGTGGACAGCGGTCCTGGCTTCGCGGAGGCGGATTTGCCGCGGGTGTTTGAAAAGTTTTATCGGGGAGAGCAGGCTCGTTCGCGGGCTACAGGGGGCGCGGGTCTGGGGTTGGCAATTGCCCGGCGCATTGTGGAAGCGCACAATGGCCGTATTTGGGCTGAGAATGGGCCGGAAGGCGGGGCATTGGTGGGGTTTGATTTGCCGGCATAGCCCCTCATGCCCCATTCCCTCCAGGCATATCTTGTACAGGTACGAGGCGCTTTTGCTTTGGTAGCACTGCACTTAATCGTGGTGGGTGTCAGCCCTGCCGCAGGCGGGGCTGACACCCGTTTTTATGGACAATTTTGGGCGCAGACGCGCCCAAAATTGCCTAAAGCCGATGCCTTTTTGCCCGTTTTGTGGAGCTGATAGGCGGTTGAAGAGAGCGTCACGGTTTAATGGGGTGTTACCTTTGCTGTGTATTGTGCCAGAAGA
>CAYQYJ010000270.1:0-5630 GCA_964421605.1 uncultured Ardenticatenaceae bacterium
TGGCAAAATTTTCATTGATGATGGTGCGCCGCGGCCCATGTTGTCTCCTTTGAAAACAGTGACCAGTGGTGAGTGACCAGTGACCAGAAAATTCGTTAAATTCGTGTAATTCGTGGCAAAATTTTCATTGATGATGGCGCGCCGTGGCCCATGGTGTCTCCTACACAATTAAACGTTATGGGCTGCCCACCACAGCCTTTGCAAAATCGTCACCACAATCAGCAATCCCATAAGAGTGAATAACCAGACCAGATACGCCGGGAAAATTATGAAGGCGCTGTAGAAGACAATTGTTTCTGTGCCGCCAATGATGCCGGCAGGCATGGCCACAGTCGTTAATCGGCCGGCATGGGCCGCCTGTCGTTTTTCCAGAATAGCTGCCAGGTACATCCACGAAGCGGCATTCACGTAGTAGGTACACAGCAGGAAGATGAGGCTGGCAGTAACGCCCCGGTCCGCCGCTCCGGCTGCCAACCCCACCGGAATGAGGGCGTAAACCACAAAATCAACCAGAATGTCCAGGTAGCCGCCGAAGTCGCTTTGCGCGCCGCGCAGCCGCGCCACCACGCCATCCAGTCCATCAAACAACCGGTTGCAAAACCACAGCCCAAAACCCAACCCGTAGCGCTGCTGCCACAGCGCCGCAGCCGCGCCTATGCCCAGCGCCAGCCCGATGATTGTAAATGACCACGGGGGCAAACTTTGCAGCCGCCGCGCCAATGGGCGCATCCCGGCATCTTTCATCTGGCGCATACGTTCATCAAACATGCTTACCTGCCATCTTGTATCAACCAGTTTTTTTGCGGCGGAAAGTATAAGTAAACGGTGTCCCCGTCTCGAAAATGGCGCTGGCTGGCTGCGTCGGCGATCACTTCTAGCGGCGGCAGTGTGGTATCCGTGGTAGTTACTTTGAATCGCGTATGCGTGCCGGCATACACGTGGCTAAGAATGGTGGCTGACACACAATTTTCGCCCGGTTCATGCCGCAACTGCGCATTTTCTGGCCGAATAGTCAGCCACGCCGGCCCATCTGGCATATCCCCGGCGCACGTGCAGCGCAGCGTTCCCAGAGAGGTCGCTATCCATGCGCCTTGTTTGACGCCAGGGATAAAATTGACGCTGCCGAAAAAGCGGGCAATAGATTGGGTCAGCGGTCGTTCGTAAAAATCATCCGGCGTCCCCACCTGCTGCAATACCCCCTCAAAAATCAGGGCGATGCGGTCAGCCAGAATAACGGCTTCTTCCTGATCGTGCGTGACCACAACCGTCGTAATGCCCAACTGCCGCTGTAAATGAAAGATGAGGTCACGCATCTCATGGCGTAAATGGGCGTCCAGATTAGACAGCGGCTCATCTAGCAGCAGCACCTGGGGCTGCACAATGAGCGCCCGCGCCAGCGCCACCCGCTGCTTTTGTCCGCCAGAAAGCTGATGCGGTTGGCGACCGCCGTAACCGGGCAGCTTCACCATCTCTAACATCTCTTCTACCCGCCGTTGGATGGTCATTTTGCTTTCCCGCCGCATTTTCAGACCAAAAGCCACATTCTCAAACACATTCATTGTGGGAAAGAGCAAATGATTCTGAAACGCCATCACCGCGCCTCGTTTCTCTGCCGGCACAGCCAGCACCGACTGCCCATCAAAAGCAATGTCGCCGCTGGTAGGCGGCAGCAGTCCGGCAATCATCTTGAGAATGGTTGTCTTGCCGCAGCCAGACGGGCCTAACAGCGCCGTAATCTGCCGGCACGGTATATCCAGCGATAGATCACGCACAGCCGGGTGATGGTTATCATATCGTTTATGCAGATGAAACAGTTGAACCTGGGTCATAACCTCCCCAACCCGCCCACACTTATGTGCCGCCCGGTCAGATAACGCGCCGTGAGCAAAAAGAGCAGCAGCGTCGGGGCGATAAACACCAGACTCAGAGCGGCAGTGATGGCATTGTCGCCGCTGTTGGCAAAAGCAAAAAGCAACACGGGCAGGGTGATGACCTGCCCGCCGCCCATAAGCAGCGTCAACAGGTATTGGCTCCAGGAGATGATGAAAGCGAACAGGCAGCCCACCATCAGGCCCGGCCAGATAACGGGCAGCGTAATGTACCAGAACACCTGATAAGGTCGCGCTCCCAACGATCGCGCCTGCCCTTCATAATCCACATTATAGCTGGCGAAAACGCTCGTCAGAATAAGGACGATATAAGGCAAAACGGGGATGAGATGCGCCAGAATAACCCCTGACCGCGTGTCGCCCAGCCCCAGGCGCAGGAAAACGACATGGATGCCCATGGCTACGGCAATGACAGGCATGATGGCTGGCGCCAGGATGGCAAAGTAAACGACCGTTTTGCCCCGAAACGCGCTCAGCCCCAACGCCCGACCTGCCGGCAAGCCGATTACCGCCGCCAGCAAGGTGACAGCCAGCGCTACAATCGTGCTGTTCAGCAGCGCCCGGCCCACCTGTGAACTGCCAGAAAAAATGTAAACCCAGGCGCGATCGCTCCAGGCGGCGGGCAGCACATCCGGAAAAAACCAGCGGTGGGCAAACGACCAGATGAACAGCGGCAGCAGCGGCGCAACCACGCCCACGACTATAACCGCCACCAGCAGAGAATGGAGCCTCGTCTTCATCTACGGCTGCGCCTTTACCCCTTTGCGCTGCCACAGAAGCCATCCCACCAGCAGCAAATCCAGCCCATGCTCCAACCAGCGAAAGAGACGCCCGCCGTGCGCGGCATCCCAATAACTGATGGGGGAGTGGAATCGCTTGTGCCAATCCAGCGGGAAAAGCAGCGCCGGGCCATCATCGGCATGGGTGAAAACATCTACAACTGTGTGCAGCCCACACCCCAGCGCAAACCAGAACAGCCATTGCCCCCAACGTTTGCTTCGTCCCAGGTAGCCAATAAGCCCCAATAGAAGGAGAGGCAGCGGCGCGTGCAGGCTGTTGTGAGCCGCAATCCACCAGGGATTGTGGAAATACAGATGGTTGTAGGTAGGGCTGCACCGCGTTTTGTCTGGCAGGTGGGGGCGCAGGTAACGCCGGTCGAGTACATACCCCAGGCTTAACAGCGTCAGAGGTAGATCAGGCAGCACGGAACCAGCCAGCAGCGCGTTTGTTTCATGGCGTTGGGTTTCAGGTCGAACTGCAGCCGTTAAGAGCCAATGTGAATAGGTTTGCATATCATTCGTCCGCACTCATCACGCGCCGCTGTTGCCGCTCCCGCCGCCAGCGTTTGCCTAAATAGACAAGCAAAATCAGATCGAGCAGATGCTCCAACGGGCCAAAGATGCGCCCGCCATATTGCGGATCCCAATAGCTGATGGGCGCGCGGAAGCGATAGGTCCAATTTAACGGGAAAAAGAGCGCTGGCCCGTCAAGGACGTGCGTCCAGATGTCAATCAGGCTGTGCAGCCCCAGGCCCGCCGCCAGCCAGAGCAGCGCCCGGCCCCAGGGCTGCCAGCCAGGGCGGGTTGTCTGGCGCAGAAGCAGGTAGCCAATGCCGGCATACAACAAAATAAGCAGCGGCGCATGAAACAAATTATGCCCGGCAATCCACCAGGGATTGGTGAAGTACAACGTATCATAGGCCGCCCCAAACAAAAATTCACCACTCGCGCCCGAATTCAGTTGCCGCGATACAAAATAGCCGGCTGTTAAGAAAAACAGCGGAATATCTGGCAGCACCGCACCCAATAGAAACGCCTTACCAGGCGCGACCGCCTTTTTTTGCCGTATCTGGTCCGCTAAGACAGCCGTCATCAGCAAATGAGAATAAGTCTGCAAACGAATCGTCCTCTCTGGGAAGTCCCTCAATATGCCAGACGTTTCCGATACATCTTCTGATGCTGCCAGTTGAGATACGGTCGCGCATACCGCACCTTCTCCTGGATGCCATACCGCAGCAAATCCAGCATCGTTAAGTTCCCAAAAAAATGTTCCCGGTACGCGCCAGAACGCATAAAACCCTCGCCGGGTTTCAACAGACTCAGGCGGATCTTATTTTTAGGCAAATAGGTCTTGCCGTCCAGTAAAGCCACAAACGGATCGGGCATCCACGCCAGAGAGCGGAAAATCCGGTTGATTTCGGCCACAGCCGCCGTTACGCCTGCATCATCCGCGGCATTCACCTCCTCCATAATCTCATCCACCTGGCAGGCTGTTTCTGCAAATCCGGCAAACCCACCCCCGGCCAGCTTCAGTTTCACCAGTTGCTCATAATACGCTTGCCGATCTACCCCTGCCTGCGCCCGCATCATATTCAGCTTCACCAATTCCGTATACGCCCCCAACAGCCACATCACCGCATACACCTGCCACAACCGGTAATCCTTGAAGGCGCGATAACTGTTAGCCACCAGCCGATCGGCTGACTGCACGAAATGACGGGTAACGCGCTCCAGGTCAGCAAAAGCGACCGCCGAATAATCGCCCGTTTCTCTGGCTTGCAGCAGGCAGTGGGCCAGCGTAAACACGGCTGCCAGCGTGGTATACAGCCCCTTAGAGTACAGCGGATCAATGAACCCCGCCGCGTGCCCCATCAGCGCCCACCGGTGGCCCACAACCTGCTTCGACGAATATTGCAGCCGTCCGGCCCGTGTCCACTCCCGCACGGCGCGCGCGGGACCAAACTGCGTGGCAATGCTGGGGTATTGGGCGATAAAGGCGTAAAACTCCTGCTCCGGCGTCAGGTCATCCCGCAGCGGGTATTGGCGCGGGTCCAACAGCAGCCCCACGCTGCACAGGGGGTTCGTCGCGGCGGCGTGATTATTGAAAGGAATGACCCACAACCAGCCGCCGTCAAAGACGTGGTGTAGGGTGCCTTCGGACATAGGAAAAGGCAAGCCATACTTTTTCTGTGAACCGCCGCTCTGATGATAACAGGGTACGTTGACCATGTGCGTAAACACGCCCCGCGCCTGCGTTTGCAAATTAAAATCGCGCAGACCGAATTTTTGCGCCAGGATAGAACGAAAACCGCCCGCATCCACCACATAGCTGGCGGTAACAGGCAGCCCCTGTGTGGGGATGATGGTCACATAATCATCCTGCACGTCAATCTCTTGCACCGGACTGTTTTGGCGAATGGCCGCGCCATAGGAGACCGCCGTACTCAGCAAAAAATAGTCTGAATCCTGCCGGTACAAATGCAATTCGTGCCCGTGCGGTTCTTTGGGAATCACCGCTTGCAAGGTGTGGCGCGCATCATGCAGTTGGCCCGGCTGGTGATGTAAAAATCCAAAGTGGCGTTTGATGCCGTGTGTGCTGCCGGCAAACGACAAATAATTCTCTGTACTCAAATAAGCCAGTTCAGGCACATCGAAAAAGTGAGCCAGCGCCCGCATCATCTCCGACGTTTCCAGAATCAACGATTCGCCGATGGCAAAGCGAGGGTGCGCTTTGGCCTCAAATAAAATCACCCGCTGCCCATGCCGCGCCAGAATGGCTGCCAGAGACGCTCCGCCAATGCCAGAGCCGATAATAGCCACATCATAATCTGGTTTTCGGTTCATACGCTTATTGTCACCATACAGATACACTGCCCTTTTCCCCGGCGCATGACCGCCCGCCGTCCCTGCCAGGGAAGGGGTAATGTAGGGCGAGGGGCGCGCAGCGCCCCACGCCCTCTCC
>CAYQYJ010000271.1:0-5613 GCA_964421605.1 uncultured Ardenticatenaceae bacterium
GTGACCAGGATGATGGCTACCGCCGTCGAACCAGAACGCTTGAACTGCTTCATGGCGCAGCCCAACAGCAGTCCTATTGCCAGGAAGATCAGGGCAATCGAGAGCATCGCTTGCATTTCCAGCGCTAAGAAATCGTAGAAAGCCGGGTCAGGATTGTACGAGCGCACAGCTACTAGCGAGACCGCCCAGGTGATCAACACAAAAGCAATACAGTTGACCAGGGCAGCCAGCGCCTTTGCGGTGACAACGCGGGTGCGTGACACAGGCAGCACAAGCGAAAACTCAACGGTTTTGTCGCGCTCTTCCTTGGAAATAATGTCGCTGCCCCACATAGCGGCAGCCATAGCAGCCATCAAACTAAAATAGACGAACATGACGCCGTAGAAGCCGGTCACTGTGGTCAGATTAAAGGCGCGCATACTCAAAGCATCCATCAAAGCCGGGGGCATGGCATCCAACATTTTTAACATATCGGGATTGCCGGCAAAGCCGGCAAATTTCCCCACGGCAATCAGAATCAAGAGCGTCACGATGGCGCTCCAGATCAGCAGCGACTTAAGGTTAGCTCTCAGTTCACGCATAAAGATGTTCACTATGCACCTCTTGTGAAAATAGTGATCAGTGGCGAGTGACCAGTGACCAGTGGCGAGTGGGGAGTGGTCAGTGGTCAGAAGATAGCCTCACGCGGAGACGCGGAGAGGGCAGAGAAAAAAATTGTTAAATTCGTGCAACCTGTCCTGAGCATCGTCGAAGGATTCGTGGCTAAAATTTTCATCCCTACGATACGGCGGGGATGTCGCGGTGGATGTACAGCCAGTAACTTGCCGCCAGCGATACCAGGGTAATCGCCACATTGAGCAGCAGCAGCGGCATGTCATACGCGCCGTTCTGGACGATGTAGGCGGGATCCAGGTGCTTAAAAGGGGTGATCAATTCCAGGGCAACTTCGCCAAACACGCCGCTAAAGGCGCTCAGGACGTATGCGCCGAAGCCCAGGCCAAGGGCATACGGCGTCACGTTGCGCACGCGCTTTACCAGCAGCGAAATGACCAGTCCGACGCTCAGGAAAGAGAGTTGGAAGACGACGATACTGAGCAGGATCAGGAACAGCGTGCGCGATTCATATTCACGTCCACCACGGAAAAGCGAGATGGCGGCAAAACTGCTCGCCCACACAACCAGATTGGTGATGGTCAGGCAGGTAAACGCAGCCAGCAGTTTGCTGGTCAGTACCTGCCTGCGGCTGACTGGTTTGCTCAACAGGAAGTCTGCGGTCAGTTCGCTCTCTTCAATGGAGATCAGGCCAAAGCCATAGTTGCCAGCCTGGATTGCCAGGCAGAGTTGGACAAACAAGAAAATGAAACTGTAATAGCCCAGCACATCAGCCAGGTTCATCCTGTCCAGCCCGAAGGCAGCGCGCATTTCCGGCGGGAACCTTTCCAGCATCTCATTCATCAGGGCGGCCTGGTCGGCAAAGGCAGAGAAAAAGGAGAAGTAGATGACGATAAGCCCCAATACGGCGAATGACCAGATGACCACCGAGCGCAATCGGGTACGAAATTCGTGTCTGTAGATGTTGGCGTTCATCGTTGCGGCCTATTCATAGTAGTGCATGAAGATCTCTTCCAGCGTTGGTTCCTCAATGCTCACATCAACAACCTGGATACCGCTAATTCTTTGCAGCACGGCGTTGATATCCCCCTTGAAAAAGAAATTCACCGTGCCATCTTCTATTTGCACGTTCGTCACGCCCGGCAGATCAAAAAAGGCCGGGGTAAGTCCTTCAGCCATCACGTGCACTCTTTTGTAGTTGTTCTGCTGTAAGGCGCGGATATTGGAGATTTCGACGATGCGGCCCTCGCGGATGATGCCTACGCGCGTACACAAACGCTGCACTTCGCCCAGGATATGCGAAGAAAAGAAAACAGTCACGCCGCGAGCGTTCTCGGCGCGGATCAGGTCGAAAAATTTGCGCTGCATCAGGGGATCGAGGCCGGCAGTCGGCTCATCCAGGAAGAGCAGCCGGGGGCTGTGCAACAGGCCTTGCACAATGCCCACCTTCTTCTTGTTGCCGTACGACAGGTCATTGATACGGCGGTTCAGATCCAGTTCCATGAGATCGGATAGTTCCTTTATCCGTTGCGTACTGTCGCCGTCGTAGAAGCTGGCAGAGTAGTTAAGCAGGTCAATCACCTTCATCCCTTCGTAGTAATAGACTTCCGAAGGCAGGTAGCCGATGTCGCGGCGGATTTCTGGACCCTGGGTAACCACGTCTTTGCCGAAGACTTTGGCGCTGCCGCTGGTGGGATGGATCAGGGAGAGGAGCAGGCGAATGGTAGTGGATTTCCCGGCCCCGTTGGGGCCAATGAAGCCGAAGATTTCGCCTGGCTCCACGTTGAAGGAAACATCTACAATGCCCCGCGCTTTTCCGTAATATTTGGTCAGATTGCTCACTTCGATGACGCTCATAGGGTTGCTCCTGCGAAAAAGTGACCAGTGGCGAGTGATCAGTGATCAGAAGATTCGTGGCGAATTTGCCGGCACATTTCTGGCAACATTTCGCCGGAAAAATCAGGCAGATTTACCATGCGCCAGATTCCAGTATAGCATTATGGCGGATGCCAGACCAATCCTTTCGCCCTTCTCTACCAGCAGCGCAGCGGCGCAGCGTTGCAGCGGCGCAGCGGCGCAGCGTTTAGGTTTTCAGGATCGGGGAGATAGGAGTATAATGCGGCATGGTCTCATCTTCTTCCATTCCTGAGCGGCGGGTGCGTAAACGTGAGAAGTATGCTGCCGGCATGATCCTGGAAAATAGCAGCTTGCGGCGGCATTTGCAAGACGCGGAAGCGGAACCGTTGATTCGCTGGGCGCTGGCAACGCTGACAGCAGCGGCGCAGCGCACTGCCAGCCTGCCAGATGACGATGCCTATGCCGTGCTAGAACAGCGCGTGGAGCAGATTGGCGGCATCATGCGTCTGATTAACCAGTACATGGCGGCATTGCGCGCGCCGGAACAGGCTGAGGCGTATGAAGGGCCGTCGTGGGCGGAGGCGCTGCGGCAGGGATTGGCGGCAATCGCGCCGGATGGGTTGGATGAGCAAACGGAGGCAGCGCTGACGGCGGTGTGGCAAGCGGAACCGCCAGGGTCTCCAGAGGCCGGCTACGACCAACTGCTGCAAGTTCTGACACGCCCTGAAGCAAGTTAACCTGCCTGGCGTACCCCAAAGTAAGGATTAAACTGACTATGAAGAAGCGTTCTGCCTCTGCCGGCATCGTTGCCATCCTGCTGCTGTTTCTAGCCATCATTTTTGGCATTGACCCGTTTGGGCTGCTGGCTAACGACGCGCCCGCCGTCATCACCGTCACCCCTATTGCGCACGAGGTCGTTGTCGCCCCACAGCCGTCAGATAACACAACCACGGTCATAGTTGAACCGGCTGGCTGGTACCATATCTTCTTCACCAACCCCACCTGTCCCCCGGAAGAGGAACGTATTGGCGGCATTGATGCAGAAGTTGCTGCCGGCATCAGCGCAGCGCAGTCGGGCGTAGATGTAGCCGCCTTTGACCTGGACAGCCCAGCCATTGTCAATGCCTTAATTGACCTGGAGAAGCGGGGCGTGATCGTGCGGGTCGTGACCGACACAGATAACGCTGAACTGTCGTCTATTAACCGCCTGCGACGCAACGGTATCAGCGTGGTCGAAGATAAGCGCACTGCCCTGATGCACAATAAATTCGTGATCATTGACGAACGTTACGTGTGGATGGGCTCCATGAACCTGACTACGAATGGGGCGTATTGTAACAACAACAACTTCGTGCAATTCGACTCGCCGACGCTGGCAGCCAACTACCGCGTAGAGATGGACGAGATGTACATTGACCGCAGCTTTGGCCCCACCTCGCCGGACAACACGCCTCACGAGCAGCTAACGGAAGCGGGCGTGCGGCTGGAAAACTATTTCGCTTCGGAAAAGAAAGCGGCCCCGCTCATGGCGGAAGCGATTAATCAGGCGCAAAGCGAAATCTTATTCCTGGCTTTCTCCTTTACCAACGACGAGATTGGCGAAGCGATGCTGGCGCGGGCGGAAGCGGGCGTTGCCATCCGTGGCGTGTTCGAGACAGTGGGTGCGGAAACGGAGTTTAGCTACTATCCGGTGATGCAAGAAGCGGGTCTATCGCACGTACAGGTACGTCAGGACGGCAATCCCTACATCATGCACCACAAGGTCATTATTCTAGACAGAGAGACGGTCATTTTGGGGTCTTTCAACTTCAGCGACAGCGCCAACCGGCAGAATGATGAGAACGTGATGTTCGTGCACGACGCGGCTTTTGCCAGTTACTTTGTGGAAGAGTTTGAGGCGGTATGGGCGGAAGCCAAAATGCCATAGAGTTGCCTGAGCTTGTCGAAGGCAACACCAGCGCGGCAAGAACTTCAACGGGGCTTCGACAGGCTCAGCCAGCGGGGGGGATAGGGGCTTCGGCAGGCTCAGCCGGCAAGAGAGGAGCTTAAGCGAAGGTTAAACGTCCAACTGTTTGGTTGTGAGCGTGTTATAATGGCAGGCGTAACTGCCTGATAAGACAGCTTCTTCTACACACAGGTAACACAGGTATTGTATGCAAGCGACTCCCAGCGCTCCCGTCTATTCTCCTCTACACCACGTCCTGCGCAACCTGGGCTGGTTTCTGTCCGTGCCCCTGTTCTTTCTGGTGCTGGTCAGCCTGACCCTGGCGGTCACGGTGACCGGTTACCAGACGCGCCATGTTGACCGCATTTACACGGGCGTGTCCATAGGCGGGGTAGACTTAAGCCAGATGACGCTGTTGGAAGCGCAGCAAGCGCTGGCGGCAGCCTTTCCCTATGCGCAAGAGCAAACTATCACGCTGTCAGACGCCGCCACGGGGGAGGTATGGCGGCTGCCGCTGGCAGACCTGGGGGTGTCGCTAGACGCGGCAGCCTCCGCCCGCGCTGCCTATGACATTGGCCGGGGCGCGGATGCGGTGCACGATCTACAGACGCAGTTTGAGACCTGGTACTATGGGCGACGGGTAGCTCCCATTGTGGTGATTGACGAGGCGCGCCTGGATCAGGCAGTGGGCGACGTG
Organism: uncultured Ardenticatenaceae bacterium; assembly: GCA_964421605.1. GTDB lineage: Bacteria > Chloroflexota > Anaerolineae > Promineifilales > Promineifilaceae > JAGVTM01. The sequence goes on from CAYQYJ010000271.1 coordinate 5,112, forward strand.
GCGGCAGCCGTAGCGCAAAGCGGCATGGATGCCACGCTGGCTTTTGACGGCAACCAGGTCGGTTATACGCCGGCGCAAACAGGGCAACTGTTGGACAGGGCGCGGCTGAAGAGCGAACTGCTGGCAGTGGTGGGAGATTTGCAGGGGGCGCAACTACAACTGCCCATCCTGGAGAACCAGCCGCGCGTGCCGGACACCAGCGAAGCGGCGCAGCGGATCCAAAACATTATCAGCAGCCCAATGACGTTCTACTTGCAGCAGCCGCTGGCGGACGACGACTTAACCCGCACCGAAATAACGCCAGAGGAATTGAAGACCTGGCTGCACATTGCCCTGGTGAGCCGGCCTGATGGCACGTTTTACCACGATGTGACCATAGACGAAAATGGCGTGCGCAATTGGTTAACCCAGTTCGGCGCCGCTTTGTACCGCGAACCGGTCAATGCGCGTTTTTATTTTGACGACAACACGCGCGAACTGGTGGTGGTGGAACCGCACGTCA
>CAYQYJ010000272.1:0-5589 GCA_964421605.1 uncultured Ardenticatenaceae bacterium
GGTTTCGGGATAACGCTTGATTTTTTGGGGGTTTTCAGGTATCATCTAACCATATTTACCAGCGGTGTTTGACAGAAAAGCCAGTTGCCAGAGTATATCTGTTTAGGTTTGCCCAAACTAGAAGCAGTGTGCAGTTGGTTTTCATTTCTGTCCGTCGTTCGGCAGAATTACCCTCCCGGGTGGCTGACGGCGTCGCGCCGCTGCGTTTTCGACCAACCCATTAGTAAAGGAGAACCCTATGAATAAAAAGTTTTTTGTTTCGGCGTTGGTAGTCGTACTCGCTATGCTGCTAACGCTGACGGCTGTTTTTGCGGCTGACCAGCCCGCAGCCCCGGCGGTGGACGCGACGCTCGGCTATGTGCCGGAGATGTATGTGCCCACGGCGAAAGATTTGGCTTACAGCGGCGTCACTGCCGGCGACGTGGCCGAAGCAGACATCCGGGCAGTGGGCACTTCACTGCAATACACCGGTCTGGTACTCAACGGGGATGGGGTCAACGCCACTTCACCGCACCCGTTCTTAAAAGTGCAGCAGCAGGGCGCCACCGGCAGCTTTGAGTACGCTGCTTGCTACACGGGCAACAATGGCGGCGCGTTTGGTCTGGGCTTCTTTGCCCTCAGCCAGCCGTTCAACAGCGCCCACATGCGCGCTTCGCGCGTGGGTTCCACGGTTACGATTGAGTTCACCAACGTGAACGGCGGCGGGCTGCCGGATCAGACTTACGTCTGCACGGGCGCGCCGGCTCCTCCAGGCGACAAGATTGGCGTGTTAGGCTATGCCAATATCGCCAAGATTGATAACTTCAGCGATGGCGCAGCCGTGTTGGACAACTTCTCCTATACGGGCGCCTTGGGCGCGACGGGCAACTGGAATGACGCGGCGCCGGGCATGAACGCGGACGGCAGCCAGGCCAGCGGCGGATCGCTGTCTCTGTCTTTCTGGGTAGGTCAGGCATGCGCCCCGGCCAGCACCGACGCAGCGCTTAATCCGAACCTGTCGTTGAGCGTTTCTGCCGGCAGCAACAACGTAGTCTGGTTGGTGCGCTTCTACTTTGCCAATGGCACCAGCCAAAATGTCTTGCAGACAGGCCTGCCCGCTTGTTTCAGCCAGACGTTCAACACCAACTACATCCCCACCAATCCCCCGGTCACGTCTATTTGTTCCTTTATCTATGATCCCACCGTACCTGGTGTGATTGCTCAGGACTGCGTACCCGTGCCGTAAGGCCGCCGCGCTGTTTAGACTGTACCTGATGAGCGGGGGCAGACTTTTGAGTCTGCCCCCGTTTTTTTTGCCTGGCGCAGCCGTCTGGCTAACGCCTGGTTTTAGGGGGGCGTTTGCTGCTGTGGGGTTGGCGGGAATGTTTCTTCTGCGAAAACGTATTGGTGGTAGCTCTGCAAGTTGGCGTCGCGCAGGATGTTGTAATAGCAGTGTCCCGCGCCGCGAGGTTGCAGGGTCAGGGGGGCGGCAAGGGTAGTTTCTACGAGCTGCCAGCCTGCCGGCAGGGGGACGCCCGTCAGGTCGGGCTGCCCGTCGCCGGTGGCGTGCATGACATAGCGGTTGCCGCGGTCGTCTACCAGTTCGTTGATAGTGGGCCCGGCGAAGGTGATTTCCTGGCATTTGTCAATGGTGGTGATGCTGACGTAGCCCGGCTGTACCTCGTCGCCGGCGCAGCCGCTGGCGTCGGGATAGCAGCTTTGGCCGGAGAGGGCGTTGAGCAGAAACCAGGTGTGGTCATAAAGTTCGACAAAGGTGGCGCAGTCGCCGCTGGCGCAGTTTGCCGGTTTGTCGGGGGAGCGGTAGATGCAGGTGTCATCAAACAACAGATAGCGTTTGGAGTTTTTCATGCGCGGGAAGCGCACGGCGGTCTCATCCCAGGCAGCTTCGGAGATGGGGTTGTCGCCGCCAGCCAGGTAGACAACATCTTGCCCCAGGTCAATGAGTTCAATAGCCAGGCCCGCGTTGGGTTCCTGGTTAATGCAGCTTGCGCCGTCCGGTTTGCCGGAGATGACGGTGGTATCGTAGGTGGGCAAGGGGGCAAAGCGGAGCGTTTGCTGCACGTAGAAGTAGGCGGCTGCGCCAACGGCACATAGAGCAATGAGGGCAACGATGAGCCAGGGATGTTTTTTCACGATAAAGTATCCTTCGTAAGCAGAGGGCGCGGGGGAAAGGTGGAACCCCAGCATCCTTGCTGGCAAGAGGCCGGCTGGAAGCCGGCGATCCATTTTCATTCTCATCTTTTGTCTGCCAACCAGGGTCAGAAGAGAAAGGGCAGGAATTTTTTGGTGGTTTGTTGGTAGGCGCGATAGGCGGGGCCGAAGCGGGCGGTGAGCAGGTTTTCTTCGATGCGGGTGCGGTAGATAAAGCAGGGAATGAGCAGCAGCATGACCAGGAAACCGTAGCCGCTGCGGAAGAGCAGGGTGACGCCAAACCAGAACAGAAGGTCGCCGGTGTAGGCAGGGTGGCGGATGTGGCGGTAGATGCCGTGGGTCACCAGTTGGTGCTGTTCGAGCAGGCGCAGACCGTAGGAGAAATGCCGGGCCAACGTGCGCCGGGCTATCAGGCGCAGGGTTAGACCGGTGACGAGGAGGCAGGCGCCAACCAGGTTGATGGCGTCAAAACGGTAAACGGTCTGCTGCGCATTGAGGAAGTCCCAGGCAGTGATGGCCAGGGCGGCAAGCCAGATGAGGGTGGAGGGGAGGATGAAGTACCAGTCGGCGTGGATCGTTTTCATGGAGGGGGCATTGTGTAGGGCGGGTTGGTAATCCGCCCTACGGAGTGGAGGCTTCAGCCGGTAACGTTGCCGGCTAAAGCCTCTACTCCGGGAACTTATTTAGGGGCGGTTCCTTAGGGGAACAGGTTCAGGGCTTCCAGGAATAGGGAGTCGGCGGGGGCCAGTTCCACAGCCTTTTGCAAGTCGGTTTTGATGGCGGGGTCGGCGGGGTTGAGCAGGTAGCTGCCCCAGGCACGCAGGAAGTAGGCAGGGGCCAGGTCGGGACGGACGGCGAGGGCGCTGCCGGCATTAAATCCCAATATCTGCCCCAACTGCTCTTGCCACCCTTCCGCCGCCGTGCCCACAATCATGGGCGAAGCGGCGCTGAACAACTGGGCGGCGCTGTAGCCGCGCATCACGTCTACGGCGGTGACGTAATCGCCGGCGAAGACGTAAACCAACAGAGGATAGGCGCCCCCATACCCGCCCGCCGACCGTTTGGCGTCGGTGTTGTAGTTGATAAGGTGGGCGTTCCAGATAGCCGTCTCGTCTTCGGGCGCGGCGCTGGCGGCTTGCTGCGCTGCTGCCTGCGCATCTAGCCACAAGCCCGCGTCGGCGAACAAAAGCGCCTGATTCGTCGCGTCGCGGGCGGCGGCGGGAGCGGCATCGGACAGGGGCGTTAACTGCACGGGAACCAGTTGGCTGCCATCCCAACGCAATAGGGCGTATTGCACCAGGCGCACGCCAGACGCATAGGCGAAGACGTAGGGTTCGGTCAGGTTGAGCAGCAGTTCGCCGCGCCCGTCCCCGTTAATGTCGCTGACGTGCCCGGCGTCTGGGCTGCCGTTGAAGTTGCCGGTGACAATGTTCAGGTTGGTTCCGTCAAAATTGAGCACCAGAAAAACGCCGCCATGCGCGCCGACCACACCTTCCACAGTGAGCCAGATGTGGGTCGGCTCCACCAACACCTGATTCACGCTGCCGTCGCCCACGATGTCGGGGGAGACGCCATTGGCGGCGGGATCGTCGCTGGTCAGTTCGCGGCGGGCGAGTTCCAGCCAGCCGTTGTCGTAGGCGTAAATGGCGACCTGATGGTTGGCAAGGGGATCAAAGGCGCGCATACCTGTGGTGTAAACAGCCCACAGCAGGCGCCGCCCATCGGTCGTAAGCTGGCGCACGCCAATTCCCTGGTCTGCGCCTTGTAGACCAAAGCCGGCGGCAGCCTGGGCTGCCAGTTCCGCCAGGGCGGCGCTGTTGGGCCCGTCTACGGGATGGAGCGGGCCGCCCCATCGTGGGTGGCGACCAATGATGGGCAGCAGCAGCTCGCCCTGCCCGCTGCGGGGCAGCCAGGACATGGTGTTGTTCAGGGGATAGGTGGCGGGCAGCACCGGATCGGCGGCGTTGACAAAGACCACGCCGCTGCCGTCAGACGCCCACTGTACGTCCCCAGGCAAAGGGAAGAGCGCGGGGCTGATGGGGGTCAGGCTGCCGTCATTTTCCAGGCGTACCAGCGTATACCAGGCCACAGGCGCATCGAAGGTGTATTGCTCGCTGACAAAGGCGTAGAGTGCGCCATCGCTGGCATGGAAGGGGGCGCGCACAAAACGGACAGGCGTTTCCGGGCCGGGTTCTCCTGCCGGATAGCCGGCAATCAGGGTTTCCCCGGCGCCCGTGCGGGCGTCTATGCGCACCAGGCCGGGCGTGCCATAAGCCCAAATGTTGCTGCCAATGAGGGCAGTGGCGGCATCGCTCCAGGCCAGGTCGCAGCAGTAAATGCCATTGTCTTCGACTTCCAGCAGCTTGTTGGTGGACAGGTCTTTAATGGCGATGCCGCCGCCTTCGGGGAAGTAGCCAAAGGAGAGCAGCAGGCTTTGGCCGTCGGGAGACCATTCGGCATTGGTGAAGAAGCGCACGGGCCCGGCGAGGGGGGGCTTGGGTTCGGCGGAGAAGTCGGGGTAGGGATCGCTGGGCTGCACCAGCGTCAGGGGGGCGTCGGGGGCAATGCCGGCAATGTTAATCCCGCCCATGCCAAAAGCAATTTGCGTGCCATCTGGCGAAAAGCGGGGGGAGGCGATGGATTTGGTGAAGTAACTGGCGTAATCGTCGTCGGCAAACGTTTCGCCTGCCAGACGCACGGTGCGCGCGCCGCTGGCGACGTCCAGCAGGATAAGGTCGTTGCCGCTGACGTAAGCCAGCAGCCGGCCATCAGGGGAGATGTCGAACTCGGCAATGCCGGCATCCTCCGCTGTAACGACCGCGCTGGTGACGCCGTCCCGCTCCAGGCGCATGATCCGGCCCTCTGGGCTGAGGTAGTAGAGGGGGGCAGGCAGCACAGCCGGGCTGCCGGTCTGGGTCACAGGTACGATTTCGGCGGGGACGTTGGCTATGGCGTCCGTTTCGGTTTCGGTTGTTTCGCTGTTGGCGACGGCGTTTTCGCTGGCGGGGGCAGATGGGGCGGGAACGGCGGCGTTACAGGCCGCCAGCAGGACCAGCAGTCCAGATAAGATGAGAAGAAGTAACGGGCGTTGCCGAATGGCGGGACGGCGCATGGGATACACTCCTGTGGAAGTATGAAGTATGAGGGATGAAGGATGAGGACGGAATTTCATGCCTCGTAGTTTGCGTGGTCTGGATGGGTGTCAGCCACGACTGGCGAGAAGCGAACATCTGGCATTATGTGAACATTATACTGAATTTGCTGGCGATCTCAAGGCATAGACGGCGGGATTCTTCGTAGGTTGGGCATCCTTGCCCGACATTCCTTCGCGAAGAATCTCACGCGGCAGTTCGCTTACGCGGCAGTTCGCTTACGCGGCAGTCCGCTTACGCGGGACGCGGAGGGCGCGGCGGGCGCGGAGGTCTGTAGGACAAGCTG
>CAYQYJ010000273.1:0-5577 GCA_964421605.1 uncultured Ardenticatenaceae bacterium
CTTCCTCCGTTTACCGGATTATTTTCTTGAACCTCAAAAGCCGTCACTACGAACTGATTTCTGGATGGTCACTATGTTATCAAGGAGGTCAACTTCCTGGGGGAAGTTGACCTCTTCGATCTCCAGCCTCCCCTGTCATTCTCCCTTTTTGCCATATTTTGCTTTTTTTCCTATACTAACTGACCTGTTAACATTTTGTTAACGGCAATTCACCTCAGGCATTCCTATGAGTTTTTCTTTTGTACTGCTGCTGGTTACAGCCATTATTTTTGGCTTCCTCAACGGTTTTCACGACAGCTCTAATATTGTAGCTACGCCTATCGCCTCGCGCGCCATGTCCCCACGCGCCGTGTTGTGGATGGCAGCCATAGCCCATTTTGCCGGCCCGTTTCTTTTCGGCGTAGCCGTAGCCACCACAATTGGGTCGGGTCTGGCTGATCCCGTACACGTCACGCTGCCCGTCGTGATTGCCGCCGTGCAAGCAGCCGTCATTTGGAACATTATCACCTGGTTGTTGGGCATTCCTTCCAGTTCGTCACATGCGCTGGTGGGCGGATTAGTTGGCGCAGTTATCAGCAGCAGCGGGTTTACCGCCGTGCAAAGCGAAGGGCTAATTAAGGTCATAGGCTCTCTGTTCATTTCACCCGTCATAGGCCTGATTGCGAGTTATTTCTTGATGAATTTGACCCGGTTTCTGGTCAGAGGGGCTACGCCCCGCATCAACCGCTTCTTCAAGCGGGCGCAGGTGGTCACGTCCATGACGCTGGCATTGAGCCACGGCGCTAACGACGCCCAAATAACAATGGGCGTGATTACGTTGGGACTGGTAGCAGAGGGCGCCATTCCCTCGTTCGTAGTGCCTACGTGGGTAATTGCTTTGTGCGCTGGCGTCATTTCTCTGGGAACGGCGACCGGCGGCTGGCGGCTGATTAAAACGCTGGGGGGGCGCATTTACAAGATTCGGCCCGTGGATGGCTTCGTCTCCCAAATTGCGGGCGCAAGCGTTATTTTGGGCGCAGCCATGTTTGGCGGCCCGGTCAGCACAACGCAGGTGATGAGTTCCGCCATTATGGGCGCTGGCGCCGCCCATCGGGTCAGCAAAGTCCGCTGGCGCGTTGGCTACGAAATGTTAATCGCCTGGGCGCTGACAATCCCCATCTCTGCCAGCCTGGCTGCCATGCTTTACCTGCTCACAAACTGGCTGCTGGGATGATCCCCACCCTTCTCAATTTCCCAAACTGTAGGAGCGCATAGAAATATGGAATGGCTTAAACGATTTTTGCGACCGAAGAAGGATAATTTTGTGCCCCTGATCATCCGTCAGGGCGAATATACGGTCGCCAGCGTAGAATCGCTGCAAGCCTATCTGAAGAAACCCATTCCCAAGAAAAGCGAACAGGCTAAACTATTGGAAAGGGAAGCCGATGAAGTGCAGCGCATCTTGATCCATGACCTGCTGGACACCTTCGTGACGCCGTTGGATCGGGAAGATTTGTTTGCGCTGTCTCGGGCTTTGGACAACTTCGTAGATTACATTTATTCTACGGTGCAGGAATTGGAAATTTTTGAATTCACGCCTACGCCAGCGCTGACGCAGATTGCCGGCCTGCTGTTGGAAATGGCGCGCGAACTGCACCTGGCGACGCAGCGATTGTTGGATCATCCAGGCGTGGCCTCGGAACATGCGCGGCGGGTAAAAAAGCTGGAAAACCAGGTAGAAGAGGCGTACCGCCTGACCCTGGCGGAACTGTTTGCCGGGCCGGCAACCAACGAGCAAATGATGACCATATTGAAAACGCGCGAAGTGCTGCGCCATCTCTCAAACGCCGCCGATCAGGGAGACCGCGCCGCGGATGTGATCATGGACATCCGCATTAAATGGAGCTGAATCTCCAGGCAGAGAAATCCGTGTCCCAACCAGTCGAGACAATGCATGGCGGCGTCCTGGTTGCCCAGGTTTTGCGGCAGCAGGGCGTCCCCTTTCTCTTTACCCTTTGCGGCGGGCACATTTCCCCCATTTTGGTGGCGGCAAAGGCGCTGGGCATTCGCATCGTAGATACGCGCCACGAGGCGGCGGCGGTATTTGCCGCGGACGCCGTCGCACGGCTGACGGGCGCGCCAGGCGTCGCCGCGGTCACGGCGGGGCCAGGCCTGACCAACACCATGACGGCAGTGAAAAACGCGCAGTTAGCGCAGTCGCCCGTGGTGCTGCTAGGGGGCGCAGCGCCTACCCTGCTGCAAGGGCGCGGCGCGCTGCAAGATATTGACCAGATGGCGCTGATGCGCCCGCATGTGAAATGGGCGCAGGCCGTGCGCACTATACGCGAAATTGCGCCCACGTTAACCCGCGCCTTCGCCATTGCGCAGAGCGGCATCCCTGGGCCCGTGTTTGTGGAACTGCCCATTGACGTCCTCTACCCGGAAGCAGTGACCCGCGAGTGGACTGCCGCCAGCCTGAGTCGCAGCCGCTCCCTGACCAGCCGCCTCACCAACTGGTACGTGCAGCGGCACGTGAACAATCTTTTTGCCCGCGCCTGGACGAAGCCAGCGGACAAACCAACGCCTGTGACTGTTCCTGCGCCCGCTGCCAGTCAGGTACAGGCTGCCGTACGCCTGTTAGCGGCAGCGCAGCGCCCTGTCCTCATTGTGGGCAGCCAGGCCATGCGGGGCACGCCTGCGGACGCCGCCGCCCTGCGCGACGCCCTGGTGCAGCTTGGCATTCCCACCTATCTTTCGGGCATGGGGCGGGGGCTGTTGGGCCGCCAATCTCTGGATGGCCGCCATCCTCTGCATAAGCGCCACGGGCGCAGCCAGGCCATGAAGGAGGCAGACCTGATCATTCTGGCGGGCGTACCGAACGATTTTCGCCTCAAGTATGGGCGGTATGCGCCGCGGCATACGCCTGTCATCGCCGCCAATCGCAGCGCCGCGGAAATGCGCCTGAACCGCAAACCCACGCTGGGCGTACAGGCAGATGCCGCTCTTTTCTTGCGCGCTCTGGCGGCGACGTCCCGCGTTTCCAGCAGCCAATGGGCCGTTTGGCAAGAAACCTTGAGCCAGCGAGACAGCGCCCGCGACGCGGACATTGCGGCGCAGGCGGCAGCGCCCACGGATTATGTCAATCCTATCCAGTTATGTCGCGCTTTGGAAGAACTCATTGACCAGGACAGCGTGATTGTGGGGGATGGGGGGGATTTTGTGGCGACGGCTTCTTACATTGTGCGCCCGCGCGCGCCGCTTTCCTGGTTGGATCCAGGGGTGTTTGGCACGTTGGGCGTGGGCGGCGGTTTCGCGCTGGGGGCAAAGTTGTGTCGCCCGCAGGCGGAAGTGTGGGTGCTGTATGGGGATGGCTCGGCGGCTTATAGTCTGGCGGAGTTTGATACGTTTTGCCGGCACAACCTGCCCATCATCGCCGTCATTGGCAACGACGCCGCCTGGTCGCAGATTGCCCGCGACCAGGTGGAGCTCCTGGGCGATTCTGTGGGCACTGATCTCGTTCACACCGCCTACCATCAAGCCGCGCAGGGTTACGGCGGCGTGGGTATCCTCATTGAGCGCCGTGAAGACCTGCTCCCCGGCCTGCGCCAGGCCAAAGCGCTTGCCCATCAGGGCCATCCTGTGCTGGTGAACGTACTCATTGGCCGCACCGAATTTCGCAAAGGATCCATTTCCATGTAGGGCAACAGACGCTGCCCGATGTACTTTATCTGGTCAAAGGTCTTAAAGATGAGTGATTTTGATTTCTTTCCCCATTTACAGGCATTGGTGGCGGACGCGCCCACCGACAGCATCATCAGCCGCACATTTTTGCGCAGCGAGCGCGTAAACGCCATTTTGTTTAGCTTTGCCGCCGGTCAGGAGTTGTCAGAACATACGGCGGCCCATCCCGCCATTTTGCACTTTCTCAGCGGGGAGGCGCAGTTGACGTTGGGCGATCAGGCGATGATGGTGCAGGCGGGGGCCTGGGCGCATATGCCGGCAAATCTGCCCCACTCCATTCTGGCGCACACCCCCGTGATCATGCTGCTGCTCCTGCTTAAAGCATGAAGGTAACCATGCGCCTGCCCCTGCTGGCGCTGTCTCTGGTCGCCTTGCTCGCTGCCTTGTGGGCGGGCCTGATTCGTCTGGGTTGGACGCTTCCTACCTGGCAGCCGGGCCTGGCTATCGCCCATGGGCCGTTGATGGTGTGCGGTTTCCTGGGCACGCTGATCAGCCTGGAACGCGCCGTCAGCCTGAACCAGCGCATGGCTTACGCTGTTCCGCTGGCGGCGGGCGTGGGCGGATTGGCGTTGTGGGCGGGAATGCCGGCATGGGGCGCGTCGCTGATCACCCTGGGCAGCCTGGGGTTGTTCATTCTCTTTGGCTTGATGCTGCGCCGCCATCTGACCCTGCATACGGGCGTCATGGCAGTGGGAGCGGCGCTGTGGCTGGCGGGCAATCTGGTCTGGCTGAGCGGGCGACCGCTGCATCAGGTTTCCCTGTGGTGGGCTGGGTTTCTGATTCTAACCATTGCCGGGGAACGGCTGGAGTTGAGCCGCATCTTGCGCCCCACGCCGCGGGTGCAGCAGGCGTTCACGATCATTGTGGCGCTCATTCTGGCGGGGCTGACGGCTTCCCTGTGGGCATACGATGCCGGCATGCGGTTGAGCGGGTTGGGGTTCCTGGCGCTGGCAGGCTGGCTGCTGCGCTATGACATTGCCCGGCGCACCGTGCGCCAGCGCGGCCTGACGCGCTACATTGCCGTTTGCCTGCTCTCCGGCTACTTCTGGTTGGGCGTAGGCGGTTTGCTGGCGCTAATCATTGGCGGCGTATCCGCTGGCGTCTACTACGACGCCATTTTGCACGCCTGGTTTCTCGGCTTCGTCTTTGCCATGATCTTTGGCCACGCCCCCATCATCTTCCCCGCCATCCTGAACCGCCCCATTCGTTACCGCCCCACTTTCTACCTGCCCTTGCTGCTGCTGCACCTTTCCCTGCTGCTGCGGTTGGCAGGCGACTTGACGCTGTGGTTGCCAGGACGCCGTTGGGGTGGGCTGTTAAACATGGTTGTGCTGCTGCTGTTTTTGCTGAACACAGCCATCAGTTTGCGCGTGCCGGCAGCAGCCCCGGAAAATACATAAGGCCACCGCACGCTGATGACGCCCATAAACCACAGATTACAGACTCCCTGAATCCAGGAAATCTGCGTCATCTGCGCCATCTGTGACCCTAAACCGGAAACTGCGACGCGCCGCCGTCAAACATCAGGTTATGACCGTGAATAAAGGCAGCGGCGGGCGAGGCCAGCCAGGCGATGGCCCGGCCAAACTCCGCCACGTCCCCCATGCGCCGCAAGGGAATAGCCGCCGCCATGCGCTCCGCTTCTTCCTCAATGTCCGTACCGCCGCTGGCGGCGCGGTTTTGCAGCAACTGCGCCACGCGCTCTGTCCAGGTAAATGTCGGATTGATGGAGTTAACGCGAATGCCGCGCGGGCCCAATTCGTTAGCCATAGATTTCAGCAGCCCAATCACCGCCAGGCGCAGCGAATTGGAAAGGATCAGGTTGTCCACCGGCTGCTTGATAGAGACCGACTCAAT
>CAYQYJ010000274.1:0-3078 GCA_964421605.1 uncultured Ardenticatenaceae bacterium
AGCCTGGTGGTGCGGCGGAATGCCGGCATTCGCCCGCAGCAATCGGTTAACGGCAACCTGACGGGCCTCAGCCTCAGCGATGACCCGCTGCTGTACACCGGCGGCGGGCGCACGGAGTTGCAGCTAGACCTGCTGTTTGATGTGCATCTGGCGGGTACCACGATTCAGACCCGCGACGTGCGCGACCTGACTGCTCCGCTGTGGCGGCTGGCGGAAAACACCCCCGGCCGGCCAGGGGGCGACGGCAACGCGACGGTTACTGGCGCGCCGGCGACTGCCGGCAGCGGCGGCTACAGCCAACCGCCGCTGGTGCGCTTTGTCTGGGGCAAATCCTGGAACATTTTGGGCGTCATTGCCAGCGTGGCTGAACGCTTTGAAAATTTCACCGCCGCCGGCGAGCCGCAGCGCTCCTGGCTGCGGCTGCGTTTCATCCGCGTCACAGAGTCCGATCAAGCCGCCGGCTTCAACAGCGCCATAGATGCCGCCCGCGCAGGGCAAAGCCCGCAAGCGGCCACAGCCGCCGCAGCCGCGGCGCTGCTGGGCGACCTGGCGGAACAAGACCCCACGCAAGTGGTTGGCGGCAGCGACGTGACGGCTGTCCATGAAATAACGGGCGCAGGCCCCGCCGGCGATAACCTGCCTTACCTGGCTTACCTCTATTTTGAGGATCCGGCGAAATGGCGCTGGCTGGCCTGGTTTAACCAGATCGTGGATCCCTTACGCATGGCAGCAGGGACGTTGATCAATGTGCCGGCAGCCATCCTCTTCCACAGGTCGGATAACCCATGAGCGTCGCTCGTTTACCGCGCCTGACGCTTATCGCCAATGGCGGACTCCCCCTGAGCGCCGATCAGGGGGGGGCCCTGACCGCGCTGACGGCTGTGCGCGTGCAGCAGCGGCTGTCGCTGCCCACCCTGTGCGAGTTGACCTTTAGCGATCCGCCCGGCCCGCTGACCATTGACGAATATTTGCCGCCGGGGGCGCAGTTGCGCTTGTTGGTGGACGGGGAAGCCACGCCGCTGTTTGTGGGGCAGATTACGGCGGTGGAATACGTTTACCTGCCGGCAGGGCAGCGGGAGATACGGGTGCGCGGTTACGACGCCCTGCACGTGCTGCGCAAGCGGCAGTCGGTGCGGGCATACGTCCAGGTGAACGCGCGCGAACTGGCGCAGGAACTGGTCGAACCCTCTGGTTTACAGGTAGAGGCGGAGATGGCGGGGCCCGTTTTCCCGCACCTGGTGCAGCACGCCCAGTCGAATTTTGATTTGCTGGCGCAGGTGATGGCTCGCTGCGGTCTGCACTTTGTGGCGCGAGACGGCGCGCTGCACTTGTTGACGCTGGACGGCATGGGGGAAGCGATTCCGTTGGCGTTGGGGCAGTCGTTGTTGGAGGCGCGGGCAGAGTTGAACGGCAATCAGGCGGCGCGGACGGTGGCGGCTGCCGGCTGGAGTCCCTTGCTCATGGAGACGTTTGCGGAGCGGGCCACGGACGCGCGTTCGGGGCGGACCGCATCGGCGCAGGTGGCGCCGGCGGCGGTCAATGGGGATGGCGAACCGCAATTAGTAGATGAAAATGCAATGGATGCAGAACATATTGCCGCCCTGGCGCAGGCGGAGTTGGATTACCGCGCCGCGGCGGAAGTAACGTTGTGGGGCGTGGCCCGCGGCAATCCGGCGCTGCAAGCCGGGGGGCGCGTGGCGGTAGAGGGTTTGCCGGCAGCCATCGCCGGGCGCTACGTTCTTACCCGTGTAGACCACGTGATAGATGCGCGGTCGGGCTTTGTGTCCGAGTTTTCCACTGCGCCGCCGCCGCCCTTGCCCCGCCCGCACGGCGCCATTGCCGCTTTGGGCGTGGTCACGTCTGTGGCTGACCCAGACGGCTTTGGCCGGGTGCGCGTGGCTTTTCCCACGTATAACAACGTCGAGAGCGAATGGCTGCATGTGGTCAGTCCGGCGGCGGGCGTGCATAAAGGGTTGGTGGCGCTGCCTGACGTGGATGACAACGTGTTGGTGTTGTTTACGCACCAGGACCCGGCGCAAGGGGTGGTGGTGGGCGGCATTTATGGGCCCTTTGCCCCGTACGACAGCGGCGTGGCGGACGGGCGGGTGCAGCGGTACAGCCTGCGCACGGTGGGCGGGCATATTATTCGCCTGGATGACCAGGCGCAAACGCTGCGGGTGGAAGATAGCAGCGGCAGCTTTGTGGAGATGGCCCCCGGCAAGGTGAAGCTGTATGCGCAGACAGACCTGGAGATTAGCGCGCCAGGCAAGACGATTGTGATCGAAGCCCAGGCGATTGATTTTCGCCAGCGGTAGTTTCTGATGAACTGGTTAACGGAAGACGCCAAATTGATTTGCGCCCACATCAACGGCAAGGTGGCGATTAAGCCCACGCAGAAGTTGGTGACGATTGAAGGGCGGCGCGTGTTGGTGGCTACGGACCCGGAAGGGAAGGGAATTGCCGGCTGCCCCAACGTGGGGCCCGCCATCAAGCCTTGCACGACGACGCTGAAAGTGGAGAAAGGGTATTCGCCCTTTATCACCATTGAGGGACGGCAGGTGTGCCTGGATACGGTCACGGGTAAGACGGATGGCACGCCGCCGGGGACGGTTTATTATTATGTCAAAGAACCTGGGCAGGATTGGGTAGAACAACGATGAGTCAATCTCGGTATCGGGCGTGGCGTTTTTTGCATCCTGATCTGGATGCGCATGGGGGGAATGCCGGCATTCAACTCTCCCCCAGCGGCGGCATTGCCATGGTGGCGGACGAAGCTTCCGTGCGCCAGGCGATCCTGCTGCTGCTTTCCACCCGTCCAGGGGAGCGCATTATGCGCCCCACCTATGGCTGCGAACTGTATCGCCTCATCTTTTCGCCCAATGACGACACCACCGCCGGGCTGGCGATTCATTACGTGCGCCGCGCCCTGGAGCGGTGGGAACCGCGCATTGAGATTTTGCGCCTGGACGCCAATCGCCATCCGGCGCAGGCGGAGTTATTGGACCTGCTGCTGGTCTACCGCGTGCGCCTGACGCAGCGGGTGGACACTTTGCAATTTTCGCTGCGTTTGATGGGCGC
>CAYQYJ010000274.1:3178-5561 GCA_964421605.1 uncultured Ardenticatenaceae bacterium
GTTGACCGTTTTCCGTTGATTGTTTTCTGTTGATTGTTAATGAGCAAACTATGTCACTGAAATCACCCAACCTGGACGACCGCACGTTTGAGCAGTTGCTGGCGGATGCGCTGCAAATTGTGCAGCAAAAGGGGATTGGCTGGACGGATTTGTCGCCAGGCGATCCGGGCCTGGTGCTGCTGGAACTGTTCGCCTACCTGACCGAAGTGATGTTGTACCGCCTGAACCGGCTGCCGGAAAAGGCTTACGTGGAATTTTTGCGCCTGCTGGGCGTCCATTTACAGCCGCCAGCGGCGGCAGCGGTAGAGCTGACTTTTACGCGGGCGCGGGCGGCGGCGCAGCCGTTGGCTATCCCGCGCGGCACGCGGGTGACGGTGGGGCGCGGCGGCGGCGGCGGGGAACTGCCAATTTTTACCACGGCGGCGGCTGCCGAGATTCCGGCTAACGCCGTGGAAGTCACGGTCAAGGCGTACCATTGCGACCAGGTGGAAGCGGAACTGGCGGGGCGAGGGAATGGTCTGGGGGGGCAAAGCGTGCAGATACGCCGCCCGCCCATTATTGCGGATACGGGGGATAGGCTGGACCTGGTGGTGGGGGTGGAGGCGCTGCCGGCAGAGTTAGACGAACGCATCCCCGCCCGTGAATATAATGGCAAGACGTACCGCGTCTGGCGACAGGTGTCCCACTTCACCAATCTGGGCGAAGATAAACACGTGTACGTGGCGGACCGCAACAGCGGCCTGATCACCTTTGCCCCGTCCGTGTGGATGAGCCGGCCCGACGGTGAACGGGCGGCAGCCACGGAGACGTTGGGCGGGGTGGTGAAGACGCTGGCGGCTGCGCCGGGCCTGGGCAGCGAAATCCGCGCCTGGGTGGTGGACCGCAGCAGCGGGCTGGTGACGTTTGCGCCCGCGGGCCAGCCTGACGACGACCTGGGCGCAGCGGAGACGCTGGCAGACGTGCCGGGCCTGGGGCGGGAAATTCGGGTGTGGTACCGGCGCGGGGGCGGGGATGCCGGCAACGTTGCCGCCGACCGCTTGACCGTTCTCAAAGACCCCATTGCCGGCGTCAGCGTCACCAACCCCAAGCGAGCCACGGGCGGCAAACCAGGGGAGACGCTGGAGAACGCCCTGCTGCGCGGGCCGCAAGAGCTGCACTCCTTACAGCGAGCCGTCACCGCTAAAGATTTTGAGCTGATTGCCCGCAATTACAGCGGACGGGCCGTGGAGCGGGCCAGGGCGTTTACGCGCGCCGCCTTGTGGAAACACGCCCCGCGCGGACACGTGGAGGTGCTGTTGGTGCCCGACATCCCCGCCGCCGACCGCGAACGGGTGACCTGGGAGATGCTGCAAGCGCATGAATCGGCGACGGCGCGGCAGCAAATTGCCGACGCTCTGGACGAACGCCGCCCGCTGGGCACCACCTGCGTCGTCAACTGGGCGCGCTACAAGCAGGTTCAGGTACGGACGACGGTGGTGGTGCAGCGCGAAGAGGACCTGGAAGCGGTGCAGCGGCGCATCACGCAGCGGCTGCACCAGACGATCACGCCCGTGACGACGCCGTTCAACTCTACCGGCTGGCCCTTTGGGCAGGCGCTGCGGGCGTCGCACGTCTACGACATTGCCCTGGCGGAGCGCGGCGTGCGCTGGGTGGATCGGGTGCGGCTGGCGGTGGCGGAAGCGCCGGCGGCGCAGGTGCGGGCGGTAGCCGTAGACCATTTCCAACCGCATACGTGGTATGCCGGCAGCGGCGCCGCCCTGTTTCGTTCCCTGAATGACGGCGAAGGCTGGGAGGCTATGGCCCGCTTTGCCGGGCCTATAACGGCGATCAAAGCGCATACGCGCCGCGCCGGGCTGGTGGCGGCGGTGTCGCAGCGCGCCGACGTGGTAGGTTCGCAGGTGCATATTTCCACCGATTGCGGCGAAACGTGGTCGGAGGCGTTCTCGCTGGCTTTTATGGTCAATGGCCTGGATTGGATTGTGCGCGAGGAAACGCCCGTGCTGTTCCTGGCGACCAGCAAAGGTTTGTACGAAATTGTGGTCGGCGCCGGCAGCGGGCCCGTTCAGGTTTTGGTAGACCCGCAGTTGGCGCAGGAACAGGGATTTTATGCTGTGGCGGCGTATACGGACGCGCGCGGCGTGGTCACGGTGGCGGCGGCGGCGGAAAGCCAGCAAGGGATTTACCTGTCGGTTAACGGCGGTTTGCCGGGGAGTTTCCGTAAGAAGGGGGTGAACTTGCCGGCAGCCGAAGACGTGCGCATCCTGGAAATACAGGACGAAGGCGCGCGCGCCTACCTGTGGGCTGGCGTTAACGCCCTGGAAGGCAGCACTGGCAGCGGCTGCTACCGTTGGGAACTGCGCGGCTTGCAAGACCCGCCCGAAGG
>CAYQYJ010000275.1:0-5555 GCA_964421605.1 uncultured Ardenticatenaceae bacterium
GGCGCGGCGAAAGCCGCCTATCTCAAACGTAAGCGAGCGTTTGATTTGTTTGTTTGTCTCCTTCTTCTCCCCGTTGTCTTTATATTGACTGTTATCATTTCTTATTTCATCTGGTTGGAGGACGGCGGGGCGCCTTTTTTCATGCAGATGCGCACGGGGCAGTATGGTCGCCGCTTTGTCATGTTCAAGTTTCGCACGATGGTGCGCAACGCCGAAGAGATGAAACAGCGGTTGATGCACCTGAATGAACTCAAGCCGCCTGATTTCAAAATCTCTAACGACCCGCGCATCACCCGCGTCGGCAAGTTCCTGCGCCGCACCAGTCTGGACGAACTCCCGCAGATTTTTAACGTGATTAAGGGAGATATGAGTCTGGTTGGTCCCCGCCCCACCTCGTTTAAGGCGGAAACTTACGAGCTCTGGCAAATGCGGCGGCTAGAAGCGACGCCGGGGCTAACGGGGTTGTGGCAAATTTCGGGCCGCAGCGATCTGGAGTTTGACGAGCGCGTCCAATTGGATCTGGCGTACATTGAAAAGCAAAGCCTCTGGTTTGACCTGGTCATTCTGTGGCGCACGATAGGCAGCGTGTTTCGCGGGCACGGGGCTTATTAAGCCTGGGCATGTATGGCGCACGTTGTGGGCAAAGGATTGGTAAACGAGGACAGAGTGCACTGGGTGCGACGAGTCTGGGGGCCGCGCTGTCTGACAGTGCTGGCTTATCACCGCATCGCGGACCCCGACCAGCCTGGTTTTACCACCTATCGAGACAACGTCAGCGCCACGCCGGCTAACTTTGCGGCGCAACTGGATTTTTTGCAGCAGCATTATCAGGTCGTTTCCCTGGCGGATGTCCTGGCCTGGTTAGAAAAAGGGCGGTCGCTGCCCCCCTATCCGGCGCTGATTACGTTTGACGATGGCTACGCGGACAATTGGACGGCGGCGCTGCCGGCATTGCGCGCCCGCCATCTACCCGCCGTCATTTTTGTGACTACTGGCTATATCGGTCACCGCCACCCCTTTTTCTGGGATCTGGCCGCTTATTGCTTTCACCAGACCGGCTATCAGGAAGCCGATTTGCCGGGGTTGGGACAGGTGCGGTGGGCGGATAATGCCGGCAAAATGCAGCAGCTAGACGCCTGGCTAAACTGGTTAAAAACGGTACCCGATGCCGCCAAATGGATGGCGGTGGAGAAGTTGCCGGCGCAGTTGGGCGTGCATGTCGCGGAAACGGCGTTCGCCGGGCTTTACCTGACGTGGGATCAGGTGCGGGAAATGGCGCAGGCGGGCATCGCCTTTGGCGCGCACACCCACACCCACCCGATCATGACCCGCGTTCCCCTGGCGCAGGCGCGCCATGAAGCGTGTCTCAGCCGGGACCGTTTGCAGGCGGAACTGGGCCATGCTATAACCAGTTTTGCCTACCCAAACGGTCAGGCGGCGGATCATAATGTGGCCCTGCAACAAATGTTGCGGCAGAATGGTTTCCAGTTGGCATTCACGCTGCTGCCTGGCCCCAACCGCCTACGCCAGATGCAGCGCCATCCGCTGGCGGTACGCCGCGTGTTGATTCATTATCGGGATACGCTGCCGCGGTTTGCCGGCAAAGTCGTGGGACTCACCCGCCTGCTGAACCTGCCGCGGTAATGAAAATAATATGTCGTTGTGGCCCGATTTTCCAAAATCGGGCGGGCGATTTTGGAAAATCGCCCTACTATTTGCGAAGGAGTGTAATACTATGCGAAAAGTGACGTCTGTTTTGGTCCTGTTGGCGATGGCGCTGTTGGCGGCGTGCGCGGGGGGGCAGACCAGTCAGCCGACCGCGGGCGAGACCACCGTCCAGAGCGACCGCCCGGTCATCACCGTCTACACGTCACCCGCTTGAGGCTGCTGCGGCGATTGGGTAGCGTACATGGAAGCCAATGATTATATGGTCCAGGTTGAAGAGTCTACCAACCTGACAGCCATTAAAGATCAATACCAGATTCCTGCCGCGCTCCAATCTTGCCATACAGCCATCGTGGATGGCTACGTTATTGAAGGACACGTTCCCGCCGCCGAAGTCGAGCGGCTGCTCAATGAACGCCCGGACATCGCCGGGCTGGCTGTGCCGGGGATGCCGATTGGCTCGCCGGGCATGGAAGTAGAAGGCGCGGCGGCGCAACCTTACGACGTCCTGGCTTTCGACAAGTCGGGCAACGTGGAAATCTTTGCCAGCTACGGCAATTAGTTTGTCCCAAGACAGGCGCTCACAATGCCCTTTCCAGGTCGCCTCCGGCATAAACGGCTAACGTCTGCCGCACCATGCGCTGCGGATCAAAACGCTGTCGCACCAGGTCATACGCCGCCTGCCCCAACGCTTGCGCCGCCTGGCGATTTTGCGCCAGCCAGCATAAGCCGTCGGCTAACGCCTGCGGGTCGGCGGGCGGGACGAATAGCGCTGTCTGGTGGTCGGTCAGCAATTCAGCCATGCCGTCCACCCGCGTCACCAGCAGCGGCAGCCGCTGCGCCGTGGCTTCCAGCAGGGCATAAGGCAGCCCTTCGGCTAACGATGAAAGACAAAAAGCGTCGCTGCTGGCTAATAATGCCGGCACGTCCCGCCGAAACCCGGCCAGGTGAATGCGCTCCGCCACGCCCGCGGCGGCGATTTGCTGCTCCAGGTCGGGCCGCAGCCGCCCTTCGCCCACCACCAGGCAGCGCAGTTGCGGGCAGCGCTCCTGCGCCAGCCGCACGGCTTCTACCAGATAAGTGTGCCCCTTTTGCGGCTCCAACCGCCCCACCGTCGTTACCACAAAGGTCTCTGGTCCCCAACCCAAAGCCTGTCGCCACGCCTGGTCTGGCGCGCCAGAAGCAGCTTTGGCAGCCTGCTGCACCGCATCCAGGTCTACCGCGTTATCTATCAGCGCCACTTGCGCTACGCCCAGTTCGTGTAAATAGCTGCGAATGGATTGCGACACCGTCACAAAGCGACACCCCCAGCGCCGGTTCCAGCGCAGCACCTGCTCGTATACCTGGCCGCGTGATGAATCCGATTGCACCCGCCCGTAAGCCAGATGCACCGTGGACACCCGCACGGGCACATGGGCTAATTGCGCCGCCAGCAACCCCCACCACTGCGATTGGGGGTTATGCGCGTCTACAACCTGATAGCCGCCTTGCCGGATCAGGCGGTAAATGGCCCATGCCAGGCGTGGATCGCCGCGACCATACGCCAGCGGGACGGCGTTTAACCCGGCTGCCAGCAGGCGTTCGTGTAAGACCGAGCCCGGCAGCGTGGCCACGGCGTAAGGCAGACGCCCATGAAAAGCGCGCGCCAGGTCGAACACGCGCACCTCAGCCCCACCGTACCGTTTAGCCAGCGCCACCAGCAACACGGCTGGCGCTGGCATTGCGGCTAACGGCGCGGAACTCTCCTCAGAAGAACTCATATGAACCCTCTTGTTTACCTTCGCGCTTTCTGGCAAGGCTGGTGGATTTTACTGGCGGCAATGTGTCTTAGCACCGGGGCGGGCCTGGCTTACAGCTACAGCCAGCGCCCTGTTTACAAGGCAGAGACAACCTTTATTGCCAACCCCAAAATGGACGCCGACAGCGGTGAACTATTAGACCGTATTGACATCCTGGCGCGCCGCACCGGGTTAGTAACCAACTATTGCGAGATTCTACAAAGCAAGCTGATCACCGATCAGGCAATTGCCATTTTGAACGTGCCGGCATCCGCCATTGACCCATACAACATTAGCTGCGTGGTGCTGCCAGACGCCAGCGTCTTGCAGCTTGAAGTAGAAGGCCCGTCGCCGCTGCTGGCAGCCGACCTGGCTAACGCCATCGGCGCTGCCGGCCTCAGCTACCTCACCAACCTCTATGACATTTTTGAACTGCGGCAGCTTGATCCCGCTACCCCGCCCGATCAACCCGACTCACCCAACCACCTGACTGATCTGACCTTGAGCGCCATTTTGGGGTTAGTGGGCGGCGTCGGCTTTATTGTACTGCGCCAGGCTTTGTTGGGCTACTTCCAGCCGCCCGTCGCCCGCGTCGAAGAGATTCATGCGTAATCTATCCTCCATGGGGAGCGTCCCTACGCAGGCAGGAACAGGCGCGCCTGCGCTCCCGTTCAAGCCCTCGCCTACGCAAATCACCCTGTTTGCTCTGGCGGCTGCCGGCAGCATGACGCTGGCGCTGCTGCTGTTGGTCATTGGCTACCGCGAACCGCGGCTGGCGTTGATATTCGTGGGCGGGTTGGCAGCGGCGGGGATGGGCGCTCTCATCTTGTGGCAGCCGCAGTTTGGCGCTTACGCCCTGGTGGTCGTCATCTTTACCAATATGTCCACCATCTTCACCGATCAGGGGCTGCCC
This sequence comes from uncultured Ardenticatenaceae bacterium, assembly GCA_964421605.1. Lineage (GTDB taxonomy): Bacteria > Chloroflexota > Anaerolineae > Promineifilales > Promineifilaceae > JAGVTM01. Next base: position 4,357 of record CAYQYJ010000275.1, read on the forward strand.
TCTATTAACAAACCGCTGGTCGCCCTGATTTTTGCCAGTTTGCTGCTCAACCGCCTGCTCACGCGGCAGCGACTGCCGCGTTGGGGGGTCTTGGAATGGGCCATGATTGGGTATGGCTGCGTCTGGGCGGCATCCGGTTTTGTGGCGGACCAGCAGTGGTTGGTGATGGCGTTGGTTACGGACTTTGCCAAAGATTTTATCATTCTGATCAGCGTCGTGGCGGCGCTATCGCAGGCGCGCTACTGGCGGCGGGCGCTGTGGCTGGTCATCTGGTCGGTAACGGCGTTAGCTTTACTGGGCAGCTACCAGGTTCTCACAGGGGATTATGGGCAAACGTTTTTCGGCTTTGCCGGCAACAGCAGCGAACAAGTCCTCTCTGGCGTGTTGGGGTATCGCCTTACCGGACCCCTGGACGATCCCAACTTCTACGCCCTGATCCTGGCGGCGGCGCTGCCGCTGGCAATTTACCGCTTCCTGGACGAACGCCGCCTGCTGTATCGTCTGGCAGGCGCAGCCGCCGCGCTGCTCATTCTCCTGGTCCTGCTGAACACCTACAGCCGCGGCGCGCTGGTAGCCATATTCGTCATGGGCATTTTCCTGCTGTGGGAACGGCGGGTGCGCCCGGCTTCTATGTTATTTGTGGGTCTGGCGGCGGCGCTGCTGCTTCTGTTTATGCCCGCCGCCTATAGCGAACGGCTGCAAAGCTTTACCGATGTGCTCCGCGGCGAGGCGACTGTGCAAGAAGAAAGCTCCCTGCGCGGACGAGCCAGCGAGATCATTTCCGGGTTGATGATGTTTGCCGAACATCCACTACTAGGCGTGGGCGTGGGCAATTTCCCCGACCAGTATCAGCGATACGCCAGCCAATTGGGGTTAGAATACCGCGCCCAACCGCGTGAAGCGCATTCGCTCTATGTAGAACTGCTGGCGGAAACGGGCCTGCTCGGTCTGGCAGCCTTCACGCTCCTGTTTGGCAGCCTGCTGCTGCGCCTCAACCAACTGCGCCTGGCTGCCAGGCAACACGACCCGCACACCGCCGCCTGGATCGCCTCCCTGCTGCTCAGCCTGGTCGCTTACCTGACTGCCAGCATTTTTCTGCACGGCGACTACATCCGCTACCTGTGGCTGCTAGTGGCGCTAGGCGTCGCCGCCGACCATCTGGGAAAGGAAGAAGTAAGAAGGCAGAAGAAAGAATTCTT
>CAYQYJ010000276.1:0-3497 GCA_964421605.1 uncultured Ardenticatenaceae bacterium
GGGTTCAATGACGCCATCCTTGACGGTCATTTCCTCAATGAGGGTGGAGCTAACGCCCATGATGATAGCGCCTTCTACTTGCGCGGCAGCGCCATTAGGATTAACCACCAGCCCAGGGTCCATAGCGGCGACGACGCGCTCAACGCGGATTTTGCCGCTGGTTCTGTCCAGCGAAAGTTCGGCGACCTGGGCTACGACTGTGCCTACGTCTACACTCCAGGCGATGCCGCGACCGCGCCCGGCGGGCAGCGGCGCGCCCCAGTCGGCTTTGGCGGCGGCCAACTGCAAGGCGGCGCGGGCGCGTTGGCTCAGCGGGTCGTCGCCCAGGTGGTCGAGGCGGAATTGCAGGGGATCGCTGCCGGCAGCGTGAGCCATTTCGTCCATAAAGCTTTCCAAAGCGAAGATGTTCGCCAGCAGCCCTAAGCCGCGCCACCAGCCGGTACGGACGGGCAGCTTGATGCGCCAGGCAGCGGTGTGGCGGTGGGGAATGCCGGCATATTGAATCCTGGCCCCGCGCCACGCCCCGAAATCTGCGCCCATGGCGGCGGCGGCAATGCCAGGCAGGAAGGGAAAAGCCACGTCGCCGCTGGCCTGTTGGTGCTGCAGGGCGGTGATGCGCCCGTTGTCCAACCGCGCCGCCAGGCGGCTGTGGGTGGGAGGGCGGAAGTAGCCGCCGCGCATTTCCTCGCTGCGCGTCCAGCCAACGTGCACCGGGCGCCCCACTGCCTGCGACAGCCGCGCCGCTTCTACGGCGGCCTCAATGTTCAGTTTACGCCCAAATCCGCCGCCCAGATAGGTGGGAATCACTTCGATTTGGGCGGCGTCCATGTTCAAGACGCCGGCTAGCTCGCTTTGCACTGTGGCCGCCGCTTGCGTGGATGCCCAGATACGGGCGGAATCGGCTTTGACGTCAGCCAATGCTGCGGGCGGTTCCAGTTGGGCGTGCACGGCAAACGGGGTGCGGTATTCGGCGGTCAGGTCGCGGCGGTCGCGCAGATAGCGCTCGGCGCTGCCTTCTTTCTGAATCGTCACGCCGCCGCGCGCGCCAACGGTGACCAGTTCGTCTAGCTCAGCCTGCTGCCACTGTTTGCCTTCGTCCCACTCGACTTCAATGGCGGCGGCTCCGGTCCAGGCTTGAGCGCGCGTTTCGGCGACAACGCCGGCAAAGTCGTCAGCAATAACGACCTGGACAACACCGGGCAGGCTGCCGGCATTGCCGGCGCGGGCCGCGCGCATCGTGGCCGTGATGGTCGGTGGGTGCACGGCTGCGCCATAGAGCATGTCCGGCTGGCGCAGGTCGTAGCCGTAGATGGCGCTGCCGGCAATTTTGGCGGGCAAATCAACGCGGGGCACAGGCTGACCGATGTAGCGAAAATCCGCCGTCGGCTTGAGCGGCGCTTCGGCTTCAGGGAGTTCCCATTCTGTCTGGCTGGCGACAATTTCGCCATAGGTCAGGCGTTGGCTGCCGTCGGAAGTTTCGATGCCGGCAGCGCGAGCCAGCAGCGCCGTCGCCGGGATTCCCCACAGTTCGGCAGCCCGTTGGCGCAGCATTTCGCGCAAGGCAGCGGCGGCGCGGCGCAAGGGTTGGAATGAAGAGGCGACGGACGTGCTGCCGGCAGTGCCCATGCCGTCTTGCGGGCCGCGATGGGTGCCGCCTTGAATGACCTCTAGCTGTTCCAGGTTGACTTCCAGTTCGTCTGCCGCTATTTGCGCCAGGGCGGTGTGCACCCCCTGCCCCATTTCCACTTTGCTCAGGTAGAGGCGGATTTCGTTGGCGGGCGTGATTTCAAACCAGGCAAACGGATCGTCTGGCAGTCCGTTAAAAGAAATGCTGTCTGAGTCGAGTTGATCGGCAATGAACAGGCGCAGGGGGGCTTTGCCCAGGACAACGCCTAAAGTTATGCCCGCGCCCGCGGCGCCTAAACCGATGAGGAAGCCGCGCCGCGTGACGCGCCATTTCGGTGGTGTGGCAGAATCTTTCATATTCACTATCCTCTGAAGGCAGCCGCATCACTGGGAGGCGGCGGCTTTGGCGACGGCGGATTGGATGCGACTGTAACAGCCGCAGCGGCAGTAGTTGCGGTTCATGGCCTGGCGGATTTCGTCCGTGGTGGGCGAGGGGTTTTGCGCCAGGAGGGCGGCAGCGGTCATCATCTGCCCGCTCATGCACCAGGCGCATTGGGGAACCTGTTCTTCCAGGAAGGCGCGTTGAACGGGGTGGAGTTCGCCGTTTTGCCCCAGACCTTCGATGGTGGTGACGGTTTTGCCGGCAACGGCGCTGACGGGGGTGATGCAGGCGCGCACGGCTGCGCCGTTGACGTGGACGGTGCAAGCGCCGCAGATGCCGGCGCCGCAGCCGAATTTTGTGCCTGTCAGCCCCAGTTCGTCGCGCAAAGCCCAGAGCAGTAGGGCGTTGGGGTCGGCGACAAAGCGCGTTTGGTCGTTGATGATTAGTTCCATTTTTTGCCTCGCAGGGACAATTTGGCAAATTGTCCTACAGAAATGGGCCTTTTAGTGGAGGGCCGGCTGGCAGCCAGCGTTCCATCATATTGCAATGGACAGGGACAATTTAACAAATTGTCCTACAAAAACAACCCATTGAATGGTATTTTTTCGGGATTCAATGGTATGTCGTTGTGGTTTGGCGGGGCAGTGCGCGGCACGGGGAAGCAGGAATCTATTTGAACAAGACCGTTCGCCCGGCGCCTTGCACTACACGGTTTAAGGGGGATTGTATCAGGGGGGGTGCGATTTGTCAAGGTTTTGCAATGGTATTGTTCTTGTTTTCAAGGAGACAAGATGAGCCGCGGCGCGCCATCATCAATGAAAATAAACAGGATTTCGCAGATGACGCGGATTGATTTGATGGACGGTTAGCCAACGGCGCTTCTGACCACTATCCACTGATCACTATTTTCAGAGGAGGGCAGTCATTATGTGGCGCACGTGGTCTAGTTCGTCCTGGTTGATGGTGTGGCCCAGGTTGGGGTAGATGCGGGATGTGACGTGGGCGCCGAGGCGGCGCAGGATTTCGGCGCTGTGGTGGACGCGGGGTTCGGGGATGTGGTCGTCGTGGTCGCTGCAGCCGAGGAAGATGGGGGTTTGCGCCAGGCTGCCGGCATAGTCGCGGGGCGCGTCGTCGGGGCCAATCAAGCCGCCGCTGAGGGCCGCCACGCCACCGTAGCGGCGGGCGTGGCGGGCGGCAAATTCTAACGCCAGGCAAGCGCCCTGGGAGAAGCCAAGCAGGATGAGGTGGTCGGCGGGGATGCCGGCCTGGGTTACGCTGTCTACTACATCGGCTACGGCAGCCAGGGCTGAGGAAAGATAGGGTTCATTTTGCGCGAGGGGGGCCAGGAAACGGTAGGGGTACCAGGTGTTGTGGCGCGCCTGGGGGGCCAGGTAAGCGAAATCGGGGTGGGCCAGTTCGGGAACCAGGGTCAAGATGCTGTGGGCGGTGCTGCCGCGACCGTGTAGGAGGATCATGGCGGCGCGGGCGG
>CAYQYJ010000276.1:3597-5551 GCA_964421605.1 uncultured Ardenticatenaceae bacterium
GCGATGTTGTTCCAGCCAGGGGGGGAGGCGCAGGTTTTGGCCCAGTTCGGCGGGGTCTTCGTCTATGGTGAAGCCGGGGCCAACGGTGGCCAGTTCGACGATGTGGCCATCGGGGTCGCGGGTGTAGATGCTCTTAAAGTAGATGCGATCCATGACGGGGGAAACGGAAATGCCGGCGCGCTGAATCCGCTCGCGCCAGATTAACTGCGTCTCTGCGTCGGGCACTGCCAGGGCGAAATGGTGGGTCTGGCCCACGCCCATGCGGGCGCGGCGGCGGGAAGGGGCGCGCTCGAAGTAGGTGATGAGCGTGCCGGGGGCGCCGTCGCCCACGCCCCAATACCAGTGGGCGGAGTTGGGATCGTCGAAGTTGTTGGTCATTTTCACGCGGCGCATGCCCAGGAGATCGGCAAAGAAGGCGTGCGTGCGCTGAATGTCTGTACCAATGGCGGTGATGTGGTGCATACCGTGCTGCAGGGCCATGGCGGGGGTGATTGCCGGCACGGGTTCGGGCCAGGTGGCGGCCTGGATGCGGGCTTCATCGCGGTTGTTGATGAGCATTTGCGCCGGGGGGTCGCGGAAGGCCTGGCCTAATTGGTCAGGCGCTTCGTCTACCGTCCAGCCAGGGCCGTCGGTGGCGATTTCGATGATTGTGCCATCGGGATCGTTGAAGTAGATGGAGGTGAAGTAGTGGCGATCCAGGGGGCCGTCCACGTGGAGGCCCAGGTCGGTCAAACGTCGCTTCCATTGCAGCAGTCGCTCGTAATCGGGCACGCGCAGGGCAAAATGGTGGGTTCCGCCAATGCCGGGATAGCCGCGGGGCACGCCGGGCCATTCAAAGAAGGTGATGGCTGTGCCTGGACGGCCTAGGTCATCGCCAAAGTAGAGGTGATAACTGCCTGGGTCGTCGAAGTTGACGGTCTTTTTGACAAAGCGCAAGCCCAAAACCTGGGTGTAGAAGGCGACTGTTTGGGCGGCGTTGGAACAGCCCAGGGTGATGTGATGCAAGCCGAGAATGGTCATCGTTGCCTCCGGAGGGGAGTGAATCAGGGAACGGAAACCAGGCGCGCGCCCGCTTCCAGTTGGCGCGTCCAATTGTACAACGCTTGCAGCACGCGGCGCAGTTTTTCGCGGGAATCGGGGTTGGTGAGTCGCCCAGTTTCGTCGAAGTGAGCGCCAGCGCGGACCAGCATGAGGGTGGGGGCAGCGAGGACGTGCATCTGGTTGTGCAACAATATTTCGCGCAGGTGCATTTGGGCGCGCACGGTGCCAAACATGCCGCCAGCGCCGATAATGGCGGCAGGCTTGAAGTCCAGGGGGGCAGTTTTGTCTGGACCCTTGCGGGAAGCCCAGTCAATGGCGTTTTTCAGGACGCCGGGGACGGAGTAGTTATATTCGGGGGTGGCAATGAGCAAGGCGTCGGCAGCTTTGATGCGATCGCGAAAGGCGAGAACGGGCGCGGGGGTTTCTACGGCTTCGACGTCCACGTTGAAGAAGGGAATGTCGTCCAGATCGAAAATTTCCAGGGTGGCGGCGGCGGGCAGAAGCTCCGGCGCGGCGCGGAGGAGGGCGCGATTGTGGGATTGGCGGCGAAGACTGCCGGCAAAACCGAGAATGTGAAGAGGGCGATCGAGTGTCATGTTTGATTGTTTACCGCAAAGGGCGTGAAGCGCGCAAAGATAAGGGGCTGACTCTGGGCAGTTCGGCGAATTGCCCCACAAATTTGCGCTCTCTCAAGTTTCCAGGAAGGGAGGGAGATAGAAGGACAGGTAGGTAAGCGGCTGGTCGGCGGCGGCGATGGTGGGAGCGGCAGCGGTGGGGGCAGCCAGCAGGACATCGTAGCGATCTACGGCTGTGGATAGGCCGGGGGCCTCCAGGCTGCCTGTGCCGTCCACAAAGTAAAGGAAAAGGTCTTCGCCGTCGCCCGGTAGTTCTACTGTACTTTTGCCGCCAGGGG
>CAYQYJ010000277.1:0-2474 GCA_964421605.1 uncultured Ardenticatenaceae bacterium
TCATTGCCGCTGGCAATGATTTGCTGGGTGTCGCCTGAAGGCACAAACGACATAATGATGGGATTTTCTGCCGTGCCCAGATCCGCCTCTCCGCCGCAGCCGGCGAGAACCAGAGCAGACAGGGTAAGCAGGGCAAACAGGACTAGCGTGATTCTCTTGCTCATCTACTTCTTTCCTCCTTGGTAGTGAAACCAATATGCGAGTTTGTTCGCGCGGGAGCGAACGTTTGAAAAAGGGTTTATAAACGGGACACGCCTGTAAACAGGTCTGGCGAGAGTCAGCGGTCGCCGGCTCCAGCCGCCCGACCAATCGCCATGATACTGTAACCCGTTTGGTCGTGCAAATACATGCCGGCATGGGTGCGGTTGTTGGGGTGAATTATCTGGCTGATGCGACTATACTTGGTGATTGTTAACCGCCCATGCCGCTAATTTGCAAACCGACAGTTGTTCAATGGATCATTTGACCTTACCTTTTAGCGACCCTGTTCTGATTTTTACCGTTGTTTTGTTCATCATCTTATTGGCCCCCACGTTGTTCGCGCGCGCGCGTGTGCCGGGGCTGGTGGGCTTGATCGTTGCCGGCATTCTCGTCGGGCCCAATGGGTTTAACCTGCTGCAACGCGACGCCAGTATCGTGCTTTTCGGCACAGTAGGGCTGCTCTATATCATGTTCCTGGCGGGTCTGGAAATTGACCTGCAGGATTTCCGCAAAAACAGGCATCGCAGCCTTGTCTTTGGCGCGTTCACTTTTTTTATCCCCCAGATTTCGGGGACCTTAATCGCCTACTACTTCCTCGACTTTAGCTGGTCTTCTTCCATCTTGTTAGCCAGTATGTTTGCCTCGCACACCCTGTTGGTCTATCCCGCTATCAGCCGCATGGGCTTAACCAAAAACGAGGCGGTGACAGTGGCTGTGGGCGGAACGATGATTACGGACACAGCGGCGTTGTTGGTGCTGGCTATTATGGTGCGCTCCACCTCCGGCAGCCTGGACGGGCAGTTCTGGATACAACTGGTCATTTCGTTTGCCATCTTTGTGTTTATCGTGCTGGCTTTGTTTCCCCGCCTCGGCGCCTGGTTTTTCAAGCATGGGCAGGGAGATGGCGCGGCGCAATACATTTTTGTGCTGGCGGTGGTCTTTGCCGCCGCGTTTCTGGCGGAACTGGCTGGCGTGGAGGCCATTATTGGCGCGTTTCTGGCTGGCATCGCCTTAAATACGCTCATTCCCCATACGTCGGCGCTGATGAATCGGATTGAGTTTGTGGGCAATGCGCTCTTTATCCCTTTTTTCTTGATCAGCGTGGGCATGTTGGTGGACGTGCGCGTTCTGTTTCAAGGGACAGAGGCGCTGATTGTGGCGGCGACGATGATTGTGGTGGCGGTGAGCGCGAAGTGGCTGGCGGCGTTTGCCACGCAACGGGTTTTTGGTTATTCAGTGGTAGAGCGAAATCTAATTTTTAGTTTGAGCAACTCCCAGGCGGCGGCGACGTTAGCCGCGGTGTTGATTGGGTTTAACATTGGACTGTTGAATGAGAATGTGTTGAATGGCACTATCTTGATGATTCTGGTGACTTGTCTGCTTAGCTCGTTTGTGGCGGAGGATGCCGGCAAAAAACAAGCCCTCCTCGAAGGCAACAAGCGCCCGGATCTCGGCGAAGCGCCAGAGCGTATTTTGGTGCCCATGGCTAACCCCGAAACAATGGAACAGTTGATAGACCTGGCGACTATGATTCGCAATCCCCTGTCCCCAGAACCCATTTATCCGCTGATGATTGTGCAAGATGATGACCAGGCGCGCGAGCGCGTGGCTATCAACCAGAAGATGCTGGGCAAAGTAGTGCGCCACGCGGCGGCTTCGGACACATCCGTGCAGCTTGTTTCGCGCATAGATTTGAACGTTGCCAGCGGCATTGCCAGAGCGATTAAAGAGTTAATGATCACCGAAGTGGTCATTGGCTGGAACGGGCGGCTCACGACGGAGCGGCGCATCTTTGGCAGCGTGTTGGACAATCTGCTGGAGCAGTCGCCGCAGATGATTATGGTAGCGAAGCTGGTGCACCCACTCAACGTGACGCCCAAAATTGTGATGGTTGTGCCAGAGAACGCAGAGTTAGAAACAGGCTTTGCCCGTTGGCTGCGCGTCATCCTGCGGCTGACCAAACAGACAGGCTCGAAACTTCTCTGTTTTGGCGCGGAAAAAACCTTAAACCAGATGCAGACGGTAGTTGCCAGCCATAAGCCATCGGTGGAAGCCAGATACCGCCCTTTTGCCGATTGGGAAGATTTTCTGATTCTGGCCCGCGAACTGGACAAGGACGATTTGTTCCTCATTGTCAGCGCCCGCCAGGGAACCCTTTCGCACAATAAATATCTGGACGGCATTCCAGGCAAACTGGCTAAACATTTCCAGGAAGCCAGCTTCATTATCATTTACCCCGAACAAGACGCCATTGATCTACGCACCGGGGAGCG
>CAYQYJ010000277.1:2574-5503 GCA_964421605.1 uncultured Ardenticatenaceae bacterium
GCCGCCAGGGGGTCCAGGGCCACCAGGCTGCCGCCGCCAATGTTGATCAACAGGCGACCAGACCCCGCCGTCGCCGCCCAGGTGTCGTTGGGGCGGGGCGTGCGCGTGCCGCCGGAAAAAAGATGCACCAGGTCTGCCGGCATTTCCCCCGTTGCCCCGTTCACCCCATACACCCCCACCTCCCGCCCACTGCTGGTCAGCAAATACGGCTGCCCGTCCAGCGCCAGCAGGCGCAAATTCGTCGTCGCCACCGCCGCCGCCGGCGGGCGGCTGCGTACCGACCGCTGCCAGCGCACAGAGCCATCCGCCGCCAGCAGAATCAGGCGGCGGTCATACGGATCGACGTGCGCCGCCAGCACGCCCCCATCCGCCAGGGGCAGAATACTGCTGCGCGCCAGGTAGCCGGTGGGCAAGGCGTAAGCCAGCGCCAGCGCGCCCGTCGCCGCGTCAAAACGGTAAAGACCATCGGCGGCGTACAGCCACAACTGCTCACCGGACGTCGCCAGATAGCCGCTGCCGGCAGCCACCGCCTGCGGTCTCCCCCCTGGCGACAGCCGCCACAAGGCGCCATTGTCGCCGCTGGTCGTAAAGTACAGATCCGCGCCAGCCACGCTCCAGGCCAGCAGCCGTTCGCTCACGTTCTCCCGCCACAACAACTCCCCGCCGGGGGTGTAGGCAAATAAATCCCCCCGCTGCGCCAGAATGACGCCGCCGCCAGGCAGGGGCGCGCCTCCGTAAGGCAGGGGCAGCAGCAGCGGCGCGCCGTTGCCTTTGGGCGGCACAGTCCACAGCGGCGTCAGCGCCGCCGCTTCCAGGCGAAAGGCGTCCAGACGGCCAAAGCGGTCGGCGGTGTACAGCGTGCGCGATTCGCCCGCCTGCGGACCCCCGTCCAGCCAGGCGGCGCTGAGATTCTTCAGGTCGGGCAGGACAGCCTGGCGGCTGCCGCTGTTTACGTCCAGGGCCAGCAGTTGGCCCCCGGCCAGCAGCAGAAAGGTTTGCTCATCCAGGGCCCCGATGGGTTGGCTGCCGCCGTCAGTCGCCGCCTGCGCCCACAGCGCCCCTGGCGCGGCAGTCAGGCGCTGCTGCCAGATCGTTTGCGACGGCGGCAGCCAGCCGGCCAGCGTCGGGTCTTCGGCCCAATAGCCGGTCAGGGTTTCGTAGGGGGCCTGGGTGCGCAGCTCAAAATGGAGATGGGGCGAACTGCGCGGTTGGCCAATGTTGCCCACCTGCTGCCCCCGCGTCACGCAGCTTCCGGGCGTCAGCGTCACGCTGTCCGGGTCCAGGTGTCCATAAAAGGAGAGCAGGCGGCGACCATCCGCCAGCGTGTGCTGCACAATCACCACCCCCTGATCCCGCCCCCAACCCAGCGGCTGGGCATAGGTCACCAACCCGTGCCCAATGCTGTACACAGGCGTGCCCAGGCTGGGCGTGCCTTCCGGCCCGCGCCAATCCTCGCCCGCGTGGTATTTGTCAAAGCGGTCGCGCCAGACGCCAAAATCTTGCCCGCCAGACGTGACGCGGCTGGCGTCGGGGGGATCAATGGGGAAGTCGAACACATCCACCACCCCGCAAGGGGCGCTGCCGCCTGGGGTAGGGGGGTGGAGTTGGGCGGCGCGGGGGTTGCCCGTGAGCAATGCCGGCAATGCCGTCGGCGTCGGTGTAGCTGTTGGCGTGGGTGTCCATGTGGGCGTAGGCGTCAACGTAGCCGTCGGCGTTAAAGTCGGTGGGGGCGTTTCCGTCGGTGTGGGCGTGAACGTTGCTGCTTCGCTTATGCCGGCAGGCGTGGCTGCCGGCATCTCCCCCCGCCCACACCCCACCACCAACAACAGCAGCGCCGCTAAAACCACGAAACTATTTCGCATAGCCAATAGAAAAATTAACTTAACTCACCAGCCTGGTGCAATACCTCTTTTATAAGGTCATCATTGAGCCACAACCCACTTTGCTGTAGCGCCAAAAGAATGGGCTTAACCGCCTGTACTAAGCCCATTTGTTTGGCCTTGATAACCACGCCCACCGTACCTGTAAAGTTTAGCTTGTTTAAGCTGGCGATACGGCGGCCAAGTGTATCATCCAGAATAAGGCGGCTGTTGGGATATTGTTTTCCTAGCCCAATCAGTTCGGCCTCACCTGGCCCTAAGTCCACTACCAGTGGAATAAGCGTGCGATCTGTCAGTGAAATGACCTGTACCCAAGGCAGATTGTCCACATCGGGCACTCGTATGCCTTGTCGCTTTCCAACCAGCAATTCAGCACGCACGGCCATCGGAATAGTGATAATCCGATACAGCGCAGGTAAAATATCCAGTTGATCAACCAGGTTGAGATACAATAAGGGGGATGTATTGCAAATGACCAAGGGATCAGGCATTAGCAACATCTTCAGCCAGGGAGGCGGCATCCAATTGAAAGGGGGAGACCTGATAACGACCTAGAATCAGTAAAAACTCTACCCGGCTCATCCCGGCCAGTTGAGCGGCGCGCCCTGACGACAGACGCCCGAGTTCGTACAGTTTTACTGCTGCCAGTAGTGGCAGTTCACGTGCAAAATCATCTGGTCTGGTCTTCAAACTGAGCAGCGGTTCTTCGGGCAAATCCAACGTAATGGTGACAGTCATACGGTTCTCTCCTATCCATGACGGCTGCTAACCAGACGCCCCGGTTCAAGAAAGGTGGCAGGGATTTCTTCCTCCCTGTTATAAGCATCGTATAACATCGCTGTGCGTCTGTCAACAAGGTACGTTACTCAAGTTCACCAGCCAACCGCAATACATTCTTGACCAGATGGGGCGCGCGGTATAGACCCGCACTAAGTTTGTAGTAACCGCTTTAGCGGTTACACCCTCTCACGCCGCCGCATAACGCGCCAGCGCTCTGTTCACGCTTTCCAGATCAAACTCCTCTGCATCGAACTCACCCTCCAACCACT
>CAYQYJ010000278.1:0-5471 GCA_964421605.1 uncultured Ardenticatenaceae bacterium
TTTCCTCATCTTGCTCGCATAACGTCATCAGAATCTTTTCGACTTGCGCCTGTAACTCAGCCTGGCGCTGCACCTTTGCTTGTTGCTGTTTGGCTCGCTTCGCCGACTGAGAGCGAGCCGGGGACGGTATAACCAACTCGCCCGAATAATGACGGGTAAAAGTCTGGCCACAGCCCAGGCACTGAAAGCGAACAGTTTTACTCTTCACGTTGTCCCGTACCAGGTGAATGGACGACTGCTCTGACAAACAATGGTTAGGGCAGTTGACATCAGGACAGAAGCGAAGCATTGGATAAGCCGGTTGGCCGTAAGTATCACTAAAATCTGGAGGAATGGTCAAAGCGGCAAATTCGGGCCAGGAATAAAACAACGTATCCAGATAAACCAGATAGGTTTGAAGTGGTGGCCGGTCCCCACGTTCAATCCGGGTGACTCTGGCGGCTGAGATGCCCAAATGCTGCCCCATTTGTTGGCAGGATAGACCGGTTCGGCTGCGTAAGTAGCGAAACTTAAGGCCAATTGCCTGGGGCAGCTGTTCCGGTAGCACTGGTTCCTTGTCATTTATCAACCTCACATCAGGGTCTTGTAGATATTGAAAATCTCGCTGCTGCCGTGCTTCCTGGTCCAGCCGCTTAGGGAAAGCAGGTGCCACTGGCAAAGTCCGCAAGTCAGCCCCGCACCCGGTACAGCACAAATGCCGGTGACGCCATCCAATCGCAGTTAGTTTTTGCTGACAGTGATGGCATTGACCCTGCAGACAACAGCTATGACGCAAGCAAGTTCTTACCCGCGCCAGCCGCCACAACAGTCGGATATAGGGTTCTTCTTGCAAGCATAGAGGACAAACGCGCAGGTTAGGGTCGATAATGCCCTGGAGAAAAGTGCCAGGGCTGCTCAGATCTGAATATTGTCGGACCGGCGGCATACGAAACTTGGCGACCCAGGGCAGAATGGTCATTTTTTCCAATTCAGGCCGGGAGAGTTGGCTGAATTGGGGCAACTCTCCCCAGTCGTCTACCGGATACTCCCAGCGGAAGATGCTGATGGACAGCTGTTTCTGGCGGGTGGGGAAAAGCTGCCCTATGAACGCCTGCACAGCTAACTGTCCATTAGCCTCGGCCAAACGCAGCAGATAACCACTCAGACATTCCCCGTCAAAGGGTTGGGGTCTGTAAGCCAACACGTCAAAATACCAGAGGTTAGCCATACCCACCTCCTTGTCGCGCTCGCCAATGGTCGAGAAAGTTGACCACTTTGGCCCGCTTAATATCCCCCCAGGACTGCTGCAAAATCTCCAGAGTCAGGCCGGGCGCCCCGCTAGTTAACGCCTTGTCGCAGGCATCCAGGATGAGCATCATCATTTCCCGCGTGATGCCGTCTGTCCACTGCTCGATGTAGTGCGCCGGCCCGGCCGTTGCTCCGGACCCATCCTCAATTTCCCGGCAGCCCAGTTGCCCGTCTTGGGTAAAGGGTAGCAGCAGTTCCAAAAGGGTCAGGAAGGCATCCAGACGCGGGCCGGTGAATTGCGCCAGTTCAAAGTGGTCGTTCCACCGCCCCTGAATCTCCTCGTCGCCGGCCGTCCAGGCGATGGGATTACAGGAAGCACACACAATGGGCAAGCTCGTTAAGTTAGACAGCTCCAGCACGCGCCGCCGCAGTACCGGCTGGATGATGTGTTCCACTTCGTCTATGATGAGCAGTTCCACGCCACACTGCTGGAAGTACAAGGTCAACATGTGCAGGTAATGTTCGTCATCCCCAGACAAAGCTGCCGCGCCGCAGGCCAGCAGCATCCGTTCAAACAGGGGCCTGGGGGAACGATTGTTGACCGGCGCATCTATCTTGACCACCGGGACATGGTTGCGCCGCGGCTGCACGGTGGGCAGGTAATGGGCCGTGTACCAGTTCAGTAAACTGCTCTTCCCCATCCCGGAAACGCCGCCCAATAGAAAGCAGCGCTGCTGTCCCAGGCGGCGGCAATGGCGAATCTTTTCCAGTTTTTCGACGAGCGCCCGCAGGGTGGGCGTGAGGAGGAAGAAGAGGTTGGTCAACCACAGGCGGCGTTCAGCCAGGCTTAAGCCGGCGTACTGGCTCGTCAGGTGTCGGCGCAGGCCGTTTATGCCGGTCTGGCAGACCACATCCGGGTCCAGGTAAATGGGGATTTGGGCCACCTGAAAGACCAGTTGGCGGCGCAGATTGGCTATCTGGCTGCTCAACAATACCTCGTGCGGGCGTGCCGGATTCAGATTCATCACTCGCTGCTGCAATTGTTCATCCTCGTCCTGCCAGGCGGCCGTCCAACTTTGCAATTGGCTCAGTCGTTGGGCCACGTCTAATTCCAGGTCAAGCGGTAAGAAGTCCAGAGTTTTGGTTAGTGCTGCCTGGGTTGTGTCCATCACAGCACCTCCTGTAACGTGGCCAGAAGCCGGTGGCGGGCATCATCCTGACCTGGCGCGGTGACGGCTGTGGTTGGCGCCGGCGGCAGCGGCGCTGTGTTGGTTTCGGTGACTGGTAATGGCGTCCCCGGGCGTCCCCGGCGTCTTTCCTGCAACTGCTGGACTTTGCGCCGGATACGCTTTTGTTCGGCCTGCCGTTGGGCGATGAGTTCTCTGGCCTCCAGCAAGTGAACCAACCAGGAGTGCGGCCGGGGCAGTTTCCCCTGATTTTGCTGCCGGGCCACAGCTTTGGCGATGTGCAGTTCCCACAAACTCACCGGCTCGTAACGGCCGTCGGCCAGGCGCAGTTCGCGGGCATACCCGTCCCCCAGCCAGAGACCATGTTCAAAAACGGCCACCCGGCTGACGTCAACCGGGTCGTACCGGACATGAAAGTGTCGTTTGCGTCCCTGGCGATCTGGGTGACGTAAACTGGCCAGGCGCATATCACCGTAATGCATGCCGAATAGAGCCACCCCCATATGGGTTGCCGTTCTCGTTTCCGGATGCAGCCGCCAGAAACAACGCGCCAGCTGCGGGGTCAAGGGCGGCGGCACGGGTAGCATCAATTGCAGACCGGCCAGCCATTTGTCGTGAGGTGTCAATCCGGCCAGTTCGCGGTGTGGTGTATGCATATAATCCACCACAAGCTGGTAGAGAATCCGTTCGACATCCCGGTACAACAAGCAGGCACCCTGGCTGGCATTGTGCCAGTGGCGCTGGTTGGGATGCAAAATAGCCCCCGGCAACCGCTCCCGTAATTGGGCTGATAGATTACCAAAAAGACGCTCCACCAGGCCGCCATACCGGGCCTGGTAGGGCGGACGGAAGAGCAGTTCCATCGCGGTATATTGCCCGCCACCGGCCAGAGATCGCGCCAGGTCTTCCAGAGAATAGCTGTGATGTGCCCAGGCGTTATCCACAGAGAGACGTTGCGGAATACCAAAGCAGGCCCAGGGCAGAGTTATGCCGAATCGCGCTAACTCTGTTTTAGGCCAGATGGCGTGGCGCAGTGCCCCCTGCACGCTTTCAATATTTGGGTCTTCATAGGCCAGGTAAATGCCCAAAACGGCCCGGGAGTAAGCGTCAATGAGCAAGGTAAGCCACAGCCTGTCGAGTACCTCCCGAAATTCATCATCGACGTGCAAGATATCCAGCTTGTAGTGATCGGCAACGACGTATTGCAAGGGCAAGGTGGCCGTATCCGCAAAACGGTCAAAGAGAAGAAAGTTGGCTTCCCAGTCGGCCGACCCGTAACGGGTGATGTAAACTTGCCGGCCTTCTCCCGGCTGGGCGGTAAACCAATGCGCGTATCCATAGAACCAGGAGCGGGAGGGGAGGGGAATGGGCGTCAGGTGTTGCCTTTGTTCCGGGTCGGCCAGCAGGTCGTGGATGTCCTGACGGCCATCTAATAGAAGCTCAATGAGTTCGTCCATTCCAGCGGCGCCGGTCTGGGTGAAGTTGAGCCACCAGCGCTGGTTATGATGCCACAACTGCTGCGCGATGTGATAGACGGTTTGCGCCCGCAGCGGCGGGTTGCTGCGATAAAAACGGCGAATAAGCGTATCCATGAAGTGCTGGGCATTGGCGTTTATTTTGCTCTTCCCGAATGTGCTGCGACGCAGGGCAGCCGCGATCCGGGCTGTGTTTCCCTGGCATGTCTGGTAGAGACGACGGTAACGATAGTAGGTGCAGAGGGCGATAGGCCGGGGTAATGCCTGGCAGGCGCGGTGAGTGGCTTCCGTTTGTGACAGAGATTGGGCAGCGCTCTGTTTGAATTGGGCCTTATAAGCCAGGACGGTTTCTACCGTTTGGATGATGTCGTCAGCCCGCTGGCGTAAATGCGCCGGCAGGGTCGCGGCGTCTATGACTGTCTCCAGGTTCGCATCCATCGCGTCGGGATTCACGACTAATTCCTGTGCGGTAGCTGCAAACTGCGTGGGCGGATCCGGGGCAAAGAGTTCGGTCAACGTGAACGCCTGCACCTCCCCTGTGTCGGCAGTACGAGCTTCTAATTGGAGGGGCTGTGTTGGTTCCCAATGGCAGATTTGGAACAAACGGCCATCCCGCAGAAACCAACTGCCCACTTGTAACAGATCGGTGGCGGTCAATGTTGATGGCTTCATCACGCCACCTCCCTGGCAACTTTGGCCAGTGATGGTTGGGGAGCGTCTGATGGCAACCAGACCACTGCTGCCGAATGGATGGCGCCTTGCCGCATGAAGGGTTGTTGCCAGTCCATCTGTATCTGACCGTGCCAGAGCAGATGGTAGAGGGTGTTGAGCAAGATGCCTGGGGCCAGACCGGCCGGCGCCTGGGTCATGGCGGCCAACACGGTGCTTTTCTCCCGCCTGGCCAGATAGGATAACCACCAGGTAACGCTACTTGGGCGGACATACATCTGGGCGCGGAAGGGTGCCAGAAAATCGAGATTGGCGTATTCATATCCGGCCGGCAATGTCTTTTCGGTGTGGATGTGATATGCCCAACCCCGCTGTTGACAGATGACCGCGGCTGCGCTCGCTCGCTGGCTCAGGGTAGGGTGGGTTTGTTGGCGCTGTTCGATAGTGACTTCATGTATCTCGATACGGTCGTGGCTGCGCCAGACCTGGAAGTCCGGTGTGTAGCGCCGTTCCCGTCCCTCTTCATCATAATAGGTCAGGGTTTCTGGCTGGCTCATGTAATCGGTAACGGTGGCATCTCTTTCCAGGAGCAAGATGAGTTTTCGCTCCTGTTCTGACTCGAATTGCACGAGTCGCCCTCGTTTGTTGGTCGTCACGCCGCGTAGGTTCTTGCCGATGCTGGCGACACGGCGGACGTTGCCGGCTGGTGGTTTGCGTTTCAGGGTCATGTAAGAAATCTCCTTTCTAAAGTTATGGTGGATAGAAAATCCGTATTCTATGGTTATGATGGACGATGCCGAATCCATCAGGGGAGAAAGGAGACTTTTGGCACTGTTTTTGGGGTTAAATTGGCTATTCTTTTCTCAAGTTATGTTGGAACTGACAAATCCCTGGATGCACATCATCTTTTCAC
>CAYQYJ010000279.1:0-5458 GCA_964421605.1 uncultured Ardenticatenaceae bacterium
GCTACCTTGCTCATCACTTCTCCTATCGTGGGACAAAACGCTGTTTTGTCCTGGTTAGTTAAGCTCATTCGTAAACAATCACTTATCTTCCTTAACTACCTGCCCATCTTTGACCACGACGCGAATGTTGCGCACGTCCTCCAGGGAACGGATGTTGTGCAACGGATTAGTGCGAGTGACGATGACGTCCGCCAGTTTGCCCGCTTCTAGCGTGCCAATCTGTTCCTGCCAGCCCAGGCACTCGGCGGCTACCTTGGTCGTGGCTACAATGGCTTCCATAGGGTTCATGCCAATGCCGCACATCAACCCCAGTTCGCGCAGATTCGTACCGTGTGGCATCACGCCCGCGTCTGTGCCCATAGCGATTTTGACGCCCGCCTGGTAGGCGGCGGCAATGCTGGCGCTGTGGATTTCAATAACCTCGCGCGCTTTGCGGATACCCCATTCGGGCATTTTGCCGCTACCCTCCGCCGCTTCCAGCACGGCTAAGGGCGCCAGCAAAGTAGGAACCAGGAACGTGCCCCGCTCCTTCATGAGGGCAATAACTTCGTCGTTGAGGTAAATGCCATGTTCAATGGAGTGAATGCCGGCAAGCACCGCATTCTTAATCCCTTCTGTACCCTGGGCGTGCGCCATCACTTTGACGCCACGACGATAGCGTCCTTCCTGCACCATCACCGCCAGCTCTTCGGGGGTGAACTGCGTAAATTCCGGGTGGTCGGTGGGGCTGAGGACGCCGCCTGTGGAGCATACCTTGATCACGTCCGCGCCTGCGCGCAGCACTTCGCGCACCTTCTTGCGCACCTCTTCCACGCCGTCGCAGCGTCCGCCCGGCGCGCCGGGATAGGGGTTGAACAGTCCCATATCCAGGCCCGAAGGCAACCAGCCGTCGGCATGTCCGCCAGTAGTGGTCAGCACCGTGATGCTGATCTGCATGCGCGGACCAACCACGATGCCCTGTTCCACAGCTTGTTTGACGCCTAAATCGGCGCCGCCAGCGTCGCGGACGGTGGTAATGCCGGCATCCAACGTCCGCCGCATCCGCCCAATCATCTCAAAAAATCGCAGCGAAAACGGTTTTGCCAGTTGTTGCTGCAAATCGAACCCGTCGAATGTAAAATGAACGTGTGCGTCAATCAAGCCAGGCAGAATCGCGCCCCCCTGGGCGTCAATTCGTGTCAGGTCTTGCCCCGGCAGCGCCATTTCCGCGCGCTGCCCCACAGCCTGAATCCGATTACCTTTGATCAGCACGGCGCCGCTGCTGACCGGTACGCCGCCGCGACCGTCAATCAACAAACCATTCTCAATTAAAATGTAACCCATGAAAAACCTTCCTTCTGCGGGTTAGCCTGGTAAAATCGCCAGCGTCCCAAAGCGTTTCTGCTCCTAACGTTAACACAGAGCGGCAGTTGTTTCAATGCTACTGTCCCCCAAACGCCGCCAACTGGAGATACAATGCGCGAACCTGTCTATTTTGTGCATATCACGGACACCCACATCGGTCCCACGCCCACCTTTAGCCGACATGGTCACCAATCTTACGCTTGCGCGCGCCGCCTGGTAGAGATCATCAACGGGCTGCCCGTACCGCCTGATTTCATCATTCACACGGGGGACGTGGTAGACGAGCCGGACCCGCGCGCTTATGCCCTGGCGGCGCAGGTGTTCACGCAACTGGCGTCGCCTGTCTATTACGTCACAGGCAATCACGACACCGCGCCCAACATTCTGACTTATTTGCCGATGGGACCGCGGCAGCCAGCAATCGTTGATCCGGACTACCTCTGCTATCGTTTCGAGGTAAAAGGGTATCGTTTTCTGGTATTAGACGGGCATATCCCGAACGAGGACGTGCCGCATGGCTGGCTGCCGGCAGCGCAAATGGCTGTTTTGCAGGCAGAAGCCGCCGACGTAAACGGGCCGCCCCTCATCATCTTCAACCATTTTCCAGCGCTGCCCATAAACGCGCCGTGGATAGACGCCAATCTGCCGTTGGGCAATGGGGCAGAAGTTCATCGAACTTTGGCTTGCCTCTTGCCACGCTTGCGCGCTGTATTTCTGGGTCACGTGCACCAAAATATACAGACCTGGCGTGACGGGGTCCTCTACGTCGCCGCCGCCAGCGCCTTTTCCCAGTTCACCGCCTGGCCCACCGATAGGCAAATAGGTCTGGATACCGACCATCTGCCCGGCTTCAACTTCGTCCACCTGCTGCCGGATCAAACCATCATTCGCCAACACACTTTCCCCCGCCCCATGAGAAAAGAACCTTCATGAAGGGCATATTTTCTCGTATTCTGGCGCTCAGCCATTATAATAATCCGCGTGACCACGAAAAGCCCTCATCTTGCGTATTCTTGAGCCGTTTAGGCCCAGCTACACCAAGAAGATGAAGCGGCAACCACCCAAACAAAAGGACGACAAAGAACGAAATGAAAGTTGCGCTGTTAGCAAACTTGAAGAAAAATGCCCCCACCTGGCCCGGCATGTCGCCCGATCAATGGGACGACCTGGATTCGGAAGCCACCATTGAGGGCATCATGGAAGCCATACGCAGCGGCGGGCATGAGGTGACTTTTCTGGAAGGGGATAGAACCTTGCTGGAAACGCTGCCCAAATTAAAGCCCGACATCTGTTTTAACATTTGCGAGGGTCATATTGGGGATGGGCGGGAGGCGCAGGTGCCGGCACTCCTGGAAATGCTGCGCATCCCGTACACAGGCTCTCAGGTGCTCACCCTGGCCCTGACCCTGGACAAACCCATGACCAAGCGCATCCTTACCTTTCACGACCTGCCCACGCCACCGTTCCAGGTCTTTGAGCGGCTCACCGAAACGCTCAATCCGGATATGCAATTCCCCATGTTTGTCAAACCCAGCCGCGAGGGCACAGGCATGGGCATCAGCGTCGAATCGGTCGTTTACGACCATGAACAACTGCACACTCAACTCCAGCGCATCTTCGAGAAGTACAGCCAACCCGTGCTGGTGGAACATTTCATTGAAGGCCGAGAAATCACCATGGGCGTCGTTGGCAATCTGGTCACGCCCGTCGCCTGGCGCGTGCCCGACAATGAAGATGCCCCTCGCGTCCAACGCGGTCTGCACTTCTTCCCGCCGCTGGAAGTCAACATGGAAGCCT
This sequence comes from uncultured Ardenticatenaceae bacterium, assembly GCA_964421605.1. GTDB lineage: Bacteria > Chloroflexota > Anaerolineae > Promineifilales > Promineifilaceae > JAGVTM01. The sequence continues at coordinate 3,142 of CAYQYJ010000279.1, forward strand.
ACCCCGAAGAAAGAGGCGTTTACACCAGTCGCATCAAAGTAGACCTGGCACATGATTTTCGCTACATCTGCCCGGCGCCGCTGCCCCCCGACCTGATAGAAGACCTGCGTTGGCTGACGGCAGCCGTCTTCCGCGTCACCGGCTGCCTGGACGTGGCCCGCGTGGACTTCCGCCTGGACGCCAGCGACAATAACAAACCGTACATCCTGGAGGTCAACCCTCTGCCCGGTCTCAACCGTGGCTATTCCGATCTCTGCCTGGAAGCCGCCGCCGATGGCTGGACGTATGAAGAATTGATCAACCGCATTTTGGGCGAAGCCATGCACCGTTATGGTCTGGACGAGTGAGTGCTAACGTGAACAGCATTATGCCTTTGCGTATTCGCGGCGCCTGCCCACACGATTGCCCAGACACCTGCGGCGTCATCACCGAAGTCGAAAATGGTCGCGCCATCACCTTCTATGGCGACCCTGACCATCCCGTCACGCAAGGCTGGCTGTGCGCCAAAGTACGCCCGTATCTGGATCACGTCTACCACCCAGACCGCCTGACGCAGCCGCTGCGCCGCGTCGGCGTCAAAGGCGGCGGGCAGTGGCAGCCCATCGCCTGGGAGGAAGCCATCGCCGAAATTGCCCATCGCTGGCAAGGCATTATCGCCCGTTATGGCGCTGAAGCGATTCTGCCCTACAGTTACAGCGGCACGTTGGGGCTGGTGCAAATGACAGTTGCCAGCACGCGCTTCTGGAACCGCCTGGGAGCCAGCCAGCTACAGCGCAGCATTTGCGGCGCGGCGGCGGAAACGGCGGTGCAGGCCACATTAGGCGTGCGCCACAGCCCGGCTTACACCGACGTGGTTCATAGCCGGCTGGTGATCGTCTGGGGCCATAATCCGGTGACCACCGCACCCCACTTCATGCAATCGCTGCGCGCCGCCCAGCGGCAGGGAACCCAACTCATCGTCATTGACCCCCGCCGCAGCCGCACCGCTGCTGGCGCGGACTGGCATCTGTCGCCTAAACCAGGGACGGATGGGGCGTTGGCTCTGGGGCTGGGGCATGTCATCGTGCGCGAAGGCTGGCACAACGAAAGCTGGCTGGCGGCGCACACCGTTGGCTGGCCGGCGCTGCGGCAGCGGTTGGTTGAGTACCCGCCTGAGCGGGTGGCGGCTATCACGGGCCTGGATGCCGCCGACATTGAACGGTTGGCTCGTCTCTATGCCCAGGAAACGCCCAGCCTGATTAAAACGGCAGATGGCATCAACCGCCACACCAACGGTGGGCAGACGGTGCGGGCTATCTGCGCCCTGCCGGCATTGACCGGGCAATATGGGCAGCGCGGCGGCGGGTTGGCTTACACCACCAGCGGCTACGTCGCCTGGGACGGAGCAGCGGTCAACCATTGGGAGGAGTGCCCCCCTCTGGGACGCGCCGTCAATATGAACCGGTTGGGGCGGGCGTTGTTGGGAGAAGTGGGCGACCCGCCCATTCAATCCTTGTTCGTATTTGGCGCTAATCCCGTGGCTTCCGCCCCGAATGCAAGCCAGATTGTGGCGGGTTTGCAGCGCGACGATCTGTTTACGGTGGTGCATGAGTTGTTCTTAACGGACACAGCCGACTATGCGGACATTGTGTTGCCGGCAACTTCCCAACTGGAACAAACCGACCTGCATAAAGCGTATGGCCACACCTTGCTCACGTATAACCAGCAGGCGATTCCACCGCTAGGCCAGAGCAAGAGCAATTGGGAAGTCATGGGGCTGCTGGCGCGCGCGTTGGGTTTTAACGAACCGTGGCTGTATCAGACGCCTGCTGAAATCATTGACGAAGTGCTGACGGCCACAGCGCAGCATAACCCGCTGCTGCAAGGCGTCACGCTGACCCGGCTGCAAGCGGAGGGTTCCGTGGCCCTGCCCGTCGCCGCGCCGCCCTTTGCCGATGGTTATTTCCCCACTGCCAGCGGCAAAGTGGAGTTGTTTTCACAAGCTATGGCTTTGAGCGGGCTAGACCCGCTGCCTGCCTACGTACCAACAGAAGATGATGCCGGCATTTCTGCCCCCAACGAACGATTTCCCGCAAACATGGCCCTCAACCTGGTCACGCCCGCCGCGCATCATTTCGTCAGCAGCAGCCTGGCTAACCAGGATGGGCTACGCCAGCGAGAGGGCCAGCCATTCGTCGAAATTCACCCCCAAGACGCCGCCGCCCGTCGCATTGCTCAGGGAGACCTGGTCATTCTGGAAAATGGGCGAGGCTGGTGCCAACTACAAGCCCGCGTAACCGATGCCGTTCGCCCTGGCGTACTGGTTTCGCCCAAAGGG
>CAYQYJ010000280.1:0-5441 GCA_964421605.1 uncultured Ardenticatenaceae bacterium
TGAAGAAACCATGGAAATCGGCGATGTGGTCAGTACCACCGTCACCCTCATGAACGACGGTCCCCTGCCCATTGAGTGGGAAGCCAGCATTGGCAACTACGGCGGTCCCGGCATCGTCAGCATTAGACCCATCTCGGTCTCTATTCCGCGCTTCACGGGTGAACTGCCTGCCAGCAGCGAACCGCCTTCGACAGATCGCGCCCCGAATGCGCCGCAGTTGACGCCCGAACAGGCTGCCGAACTGTCAGCTATGCTGGGCGAAGCGGCGTATGGGCTGGACGTCTTCCCCGGCAGCAACCTGGTTATGTTCCCCGATGCGGACGTGCCCGGCTCCTGGAACATCATTGGCTCCGTGCCCCAGTTCCATCCGGCGGCGGACTTCCTCAACGGCGACTTCTCCACCCTGTATGCGCTGGACTACGACACAAATCAATTTGTGACCATTGACACGGCTACCGGGGCGCGCACCGTCATCGGCACAACTGCCCCCAACGGCAGTTGGACAGGCATGACTGGCGCTACGGACGGCACGCTGTACGCCGTTTCCAGCGTCTGCGGCACAAACTCCACCCTGTACACGGTGGACCCAGACACCGGCGCGCTGACCACGGTCGGCAATGTTGGCGCAGGCACGTGCATCATTGACATCGCCATCAACGCCGCCGGCGAAATGTATGGCGTAGATATTGTCAGCGACGTGCTGTACCAGATTGACCCGAACACCGGCGCAGGCAGTGTGGTCGGCCCGTTAGGGGCTGGCGCCAACTTTGCCCAGGGCATGGACTTCGAAGAAACGTCTGGCATTCTCTACTGGGCGGCGTACACAGCTGCCGGCGAAATGCGCGTCATTGACACCAACACCGGCGCCAGCGCTCTGGTGGGCGGCTTCCCCGGCGGGGCCGAGGTGGATGGTCTGGCATTTGCCACCGGCGGCGCGGGTGGCGCGCAGTGGGCTTCGGCGGTACCGGACTACGGTTCAGTGCCGGCAGGCGGTTCGATGACGTTTGAAGTGGTGTTCGACGCGCGCTCCCTGATCCAGGTGGGCGACTACACGGCGGAACTGGAATTCTCTGGTAACTTCACCAACAACGTGCCACCAATGCCGCTGACCATGCACCTGAGCTGCCCCACCTGCGGTATCCTGGAAGGGGCGGTGACGGACGCCTGGACAGGCGACCCGCTGACGGCGGACATCCACGTGACGGGCCCAGGCGGTTTCGACTACATGACGACGGGCGACAGCTATAGCATTGCGGTGCCTGCCGGCATGTACGACTTCACCGTCTCGGCGGATGGTTACTTTGATGGCACTGCTGCTGTAGAAGCGGTAGCCGGGGCCACCGTGGTGACAGACTTCGCCCTGGTTCCGCAAGTGGCCATCCTGGAGTACTCGCCAGCGGTGATTGAAGTAACCGTGCCTCTGGGCGGCAGCATGGTGGAAACCCTCATGATGCATAACATTGGCACGCTGCCCTTCGACTTCAGCCTGACAGACGTGGAAACGGGCAGCCCGGCGGCGGCGCTGGTCACCTGCCCGCCCGATGCCTATGGCTACAGTTGCACCGACTCGACTGAGCCGGACGGGCTGGTCGCCTATGCCTTTGAGGACATCTCTGGCACAGGTACGCCCATCGCCTTGAGCGATGACCAGGTGAGCGGGGCGATCCCGTTGGGCTTCACCTTCAACTACTATGGCACGGATTACACGGAACTCTACGTCAGCTCTAACGGCTTCCTGACGGTGAACGCGGGTTCGAGCAACGGCTGCTGCTCTGGGCAGCAACTGCCGAATACAGCCACGCCGAACGGGGTCATTTCGGGCTGGTGGGAAGACCTGAATCCGGCCTCTGGCGGCGCGATCCATTACCAGACGTTGGGGACGCTCCCGAACCAATACCTGGTGGTGCAGTTCACCGACGTGCCGCACTATCCGAGCGGTTTGCCCGTCACCATGCAGTTCAAGTTGTTTGCCAACAGCAACAACATTGAGGTGCATTACATGAATGCGCCCTCGGATGCGGGGCAACACTCTGCCGGCATTGAAAATCAAGACGGCACAGTGGGCCTCTCCTACTACTATGGCACAGCGCCTCTGGCCTCCTCCCTGGCAGTCTGCTACCTGTATCCGGGTCAGTTTGCCTGTGGCAGCGGCGGCGGCGACGCGGCCTGGGTGTGGCAGAACCCCGATGAAGGCACGATAGATGCCGGCATGATGCTCAACGTGGATGTGGTCTTCGACGCCTCGGTGGTCACGCAAACGGGCACGTACGAAGCGCAGTTATACTTCGACGGCACGTTTGAGAACGACGTACCGCCAGCCACGCTCATCATGCACGTCGTTGAGCCAGACGTCTGGTGGAGCATGGACTACACCTTCTACACGCAGGCGGGTATGTCCCATTCGGGCACGATGTACTTCGGCTATGATGGTACCTTTACCGATGAAAGCGGCGACATGGGTATGTGGGAATTCTTCCCGCAGCCGCCGCGCATAGGCATTGTGTATACGGATGGCTCGAACTGCAGCGCGGCTGCCTTTGGCCGCTACGTGGGCAACCTGCACGTGTTTGGTCTGTGGTCGTGTCGCGACGGCTCCGGTCGCCGCGGCGTCTGGACAGGCACGGTCCTGACGGGCGCGCTGCCTGAAGGACACGCCGGGCAACCGCTGCCCTTTGCCATCCCTGATTAACGATGATGTGACGTATCTGGCTGCACGCTGGCAGCCAGATACGCCCTAAAAAGAAGCGTATCAACCGGGGGCGCTGTCCACAAACAGCGCCCCTTTTCATTGCTTGCCGGCAGCGGTTTGGGCAATGGATTCGCGATCTGCGCCAGCGTCCCTATAACCAGACAGCAGTTGTGCTCTCCGTGACGCTGTGGCGCAAACCGTATATCATAGAGGGTGAGTTCTAACGTCCTGTCAAACGTAAGATGAGGAGTTCGCCTCCTCAGAAGCGACAGGCAGCCGAAGCAGTTGCGTGTCGCTCCGCCTCTTCTCTGCAAGGAAAAAGCAATGCCCGCCCTGACACGTTGGTTCATTAAGGCTGCGCTGGCGTACCTGGCGGCGGCGCTGTTGTTAGCGGCAGCCCTGGCGCTGCCCAATGCCGGCAATCTGCTCCCCATCCTCCTCTACCTGAACCCCGCCTACTTTCATCTCTTCCTGGTCGGTTGGGTAACGCAGATGATTTTTGGCGTCATCTACTGGATGTTCCCCATCGTCAGCCGCGCCCAGCCGCGCGGCAATGAACGGCTGGGGTGGGCTTGCTACATTTTATTGAACGCCGGGCTGCTGCTGCGCGTGGTAAGCGAGCCGCTGCACAGTGTTCGCCCCCAGGCGGGCTGGGGCTGGCTGCTTGCCCTTTCCGCGCTGCTGCAATGGCTGGCAGCCGTCATCTTTGTCACCCTGGCCTGGCCCCGCGTCAAAGAACGATACCGCGGAGAATAAGCAATGCCTCGCCTCAGCCAATGGATGTTCCGCGCCGCCTTCATCTATCTTTTGTTGGGCTTTACCGTGGGGGCGCTGCTGTTAACGCACAAAGGGCTGTCGCTGCACCCGGCGCTATGGGGGTGGCTGCCCGCGCACATTGAATTCTTGCTCATGGGGTGGGTGGTGCAGTTGACCATGGGGGTAGCCTTTTGGATTTTGCCCCGCTACTGGCAAAAGCCCCGTCGCCCCAAAGAAACCTACGCCCAGGCGGCTTTTGCGCTGCTGAACCTGGGTATCTGGCTGGTGATTGCCGGCACAACCTTCCGCGCGGGCTTTGGGGTTTTATTTGCCGGGCGGATCGTCGAACTCGGCGCCATCCTCCTCTTTGCCCGCCACGCCTGGCAGCGCGTCGTCTCCCGCGCCGGCGCATAGCTCTATGCTAACCCGGCTAAATCATTGCGCCCAAAACTTCCATGAAACATAAGCCGCTACTTTTACTTCTTCTGCTCCTGTTGACCGCCTGTGGCTCGTCGTCGCCCGCCCTGCCGCCCCCAACTGAACCCTTGTTGGTAGCCGCCGCCAGCGATTTACAATTTGCCTTTGCCGAAATCGGCGAGCAGTTCGCGGCGGAAACGGGCCAACCCGTCACCTTCACCTTTGGCTCCACCGGCAACCTGACCACCCAGATCGAAAATGGGGCGCCTTTTGACATTCTGGCTGCCGCCAATGTCTCCTTCATAGACCGCCTGGCAGCACAAGGGCTGATCATCCCGGAAACGCAGGAGTTGCATGCCCAGGGGCGCATCGTCCTTGTCGTCAATCGGAATTCTGGCTTACAGGTTGCCAGCCTGGAAGATTTATTGGCCCCCGCCATTACCCGCATCGCCATCGCCAACCCGGAACACGCCCCCTACGGCCAGGCTGCCCGCGAAGCGCTGCAAAGCGCGGGCGTGTGGGCAGACATTGAAGCAAAGCTGGTGCTGGGCGAAAACGTCTCCCAGGCGTTGCAATTTGTCCAGACCGGCGATGCCCCCGTGGGCATCGTCGCCCTCTCCATTGCCGGCGTACCCGAAGTGACCAGCGTGCTGCTGCCGGCTGAACTGCACCAACCAATCAACCAGGCGTTAGCCGTTATCAAATCCACGTCCAACGAAGAAGCAGCCCGCGCCTTTATCGCCTTTGTGAACAGTCCGGCCGGGCGAGAAATCATGAAACGATACGGCTTTTTGCTGCCAGGGGAGTTCTAGTGACAACACCCGATTTAGCGCCGCTGTGGTTGTCGCTGCGCGTTTCTCTATTGGCTACCTTACTGGTTTTTGTCGCTGGCTTGCCCCTGGCCTGGCTGCTGGCGCGGCGCAACTTTTGGGGTAAGGAACTGCTCAATGGGCTGACTTCCCTGCCCCTGGTGCTGCCGCCGACGGTTTTGGGCTACTACCTGCTGGTGGCGCTGGGCCAGCAAAGCCCGTTCGGTCGCTGGCTGGAGGCGGTGGGGCTGCCGCTGGTGTTCACCTGGCGCGGGGCGGTGGTAGCCGCCGCAGTAACCGCTTTTCCGCTGATGGCGCAAACGGCGCGGGCCGGCTTTGAAGCAGTTGACCCACGCCTGGAAGCCATCGCCCGCACCCTGGGCCGCTCCGATTTTGCCATTTTTTGGCGGGTGACGCTGCCCCTGGCCTGGCCCTCCTTGCTGGCTGGGGCCGCGCTGACCTTTGCCCGCGCCCTGGGGGATTTTGGGGCCACGCTGATGGTAGCCGGCAACATTCCCGGCCGCACGCAAACCGCCTCAATCTACATTTACGATTTGCTGCAAGCCAACCGGCGCGCCGAAGCCGGAGCCATGGCCCTGATCATCAGCTTGTTAGCCCTGCTTTTGTTCATCATTTCCCAATCCCTGACGCGGCGGATATTGCGTTAGTAACCGCTTTTGGACATTGAGAAAATAATCAGGTAATCCCGCCCCTGTTGCCAGGGAAGGGGTAATGTAGGGCGAGGGGCGCTGCGCGCCCCTCGCCCTCTC
>CAYQYJ010000281.1:0-5431 GCA_964421605.1 uncultured Ardenticatenaceae bacterium
AAACATGTTTGCACCCCCGGTTGTTACCAGAGGCCAGATTAAGGAAACGATCTTTGATTTGCTCAGCGCCATTGCCCCAGAAGCCGACTTTGTCGGGTTGGATCCCAACGCCAACATGCGACAGGCGCTGGACATTGATTCGTTTGATTTCCTCAATTTCCTCATCAGCCTGGATGAGGCTGTAGGCGTAGAAATTCCCGAAGCCGACTACGGCAAACTCATATCCCTCAACGACCTGCTAGACTACCTGTTCATCCACAACCCGCCGCTATAACGGGCCAAACGCTGGCGTTTTTCAACTTTGTCCTTCGTAGGGGCAGGTTTGAAACCTGCCCCTACTCGGCTAAAATGGTATTTCCGCCAGAGTCCAATGTAGACAGAGTGACCCTCATCGTTCATAATGGTGGTATGCGCAGCCTGTGTCTGAGCGCACGCCAAAGTCGCACTGTGTAAAAATTGCCGCGCCGTGCCGCGGCTGGCGCAACCGGACAGACTGGAAACCTGTTTTACCTGAGGAGAAACATTCATGAGCAGCAGCCCCGAAACCATGACCAACGTGGATACCGCCTGGTGGCATATGGAGCGCCCTACCAATCTAATGATGATTACGGGCATTATGACGCTTTCAGCCCCCATTGAATTTGACCGGATGAAGCAGATTTTTGAACAGCGCTTTCTACGCTTTGATCGCTTTCGGCAGCGCGTAGTAGATTCGCGCGCGCTGTTGAGCAGCCCGCAATGGGAGTTCGATCCCCATTTTGACATTCGCGCCCATCTACACCGCGTCGCTTTACCCGCTCCCGGCGACCAGACTGCCCTGCAAGAACTGGTCAGCGACTTAATGAGCACCTCCCTCGATTACACCAAACCACTCTGGTCGTTTCATCTGGTGGAAAATGTAGGGGACGGCTGCGCCTTAGTAGGTCGCCTGCACCACTGTATTGCCGACGGTATCGCCCTGGTGCGCGTCCTGCTGTCGCTCACTGATGACGCCCCCGACGCTGTCTGGGTAGACGACCGCGCCGGCGGCGATCACCAACGGGGCTTGCTTTCTGCCCTGCTCCACCCCGCCGTATCCGCCGTCAAATCTACCTGGCGTATGACAGAAAACATGCTGCACGAAGGCATCGAAAGCGTGCTGCATCCCACGCGCGTACTGGATATGGCCCGTCTGGGTGCCAGCGGCGCAGCCAGATTAGCCAAAATTGCATTGTATTGGCCCGATCCGCAGACGATCTTCAAAGGCGAATTAGGCGTAACCAAGCGCGCCGCCTGGACAGCGCAGCCCATCTCCCTGACGGATGTCAAGGCAGTGGGTAAAGCTACGGGCAGCACTGTCAACGATGTCTTGTTGACGGCGGTGGCTGGCGCGCTGCGCCGTTATCTGTTAGACCGGGGAGAGGCGGTGGATGGGCTAAACATTCGTGCCCTGGTTCCCGTGAATCTGCGCCCCCTGGACAAACCCATCGAGTTAGGCAACCGCTTTGGGCTGGTTTTTCTGTCGCTGCCCGTCGGCATTGAGGATCAATTAGACCGCCTGTTTGAGTTAAAAAAGCGCATGGATGAAATAAAAGGTTCGCCGGAAGCGGTGGTCGCTTTGGGCGTCCTGCACACTATGGGCATGACGCCTGTAGAAATCGAAAACCTCATTTTGCGCTTCTTCGCCAGCAAATCCACAGCAGTGATGACAAATGTGCCTGGTCCTAGAGAGCCGCTTTACTTCGCGGGTGCGCCAGTGGAAAGCATCATGGCTTGGGTGCCGCAGTCGGGGCAGTTGGGGTTGGGCGTGAGTATCTTCAGTTATGCCGGCAATGTCTCCCTGGGCATAGCCACAGATGCCGGCCTGGTTCCCGATCCCGATCGGATCATTACCCACTTCTACGACGAATTCTCCCAGATGCAGACGCTTTTGCCAGAAATGCAAGAAGCTCAAACGCCCGCGCCGCCCACGACTGCTGTTCGCTGTCAAGGCGTCACCCAATCCGGGCGGCAGTGTCGCAATATGGCCCTGCCCGGCGCAAATTTCTGCCGTCTGCACCAATCCCAGGCGAAACCCGTTGCCGCTTTGGACGAAAATCACCCATTGCCGTGATCAACGTTACTTTCCAGATGGGCCTGGTTGGGTGTAAGCTAACAATGTGGATGAATAGACCTGTTGGGGGAAACTGGGAAAAAACAGGTTTCGGTTGTCCCACACATCGCCCCCCACACAACCGCCAGCCCTCAGCCTCTAATCCCCGGCCCCCCTGATGAGGAGGCTTTCATGTTCAAGAAAATTCTAGTCCCGTTAGACGGCTCACAGTTGTCTGAACAAGCCCTGCCGCTGGCCACGACGCTGGCTGAGGCTGTTGGTGGTGAAATCATTCTCCTGCGCAGCCTGGTGCTGGTACACATGATGCTGCCCGAAATGGCAATGGAATATGATTGGGTCTGGCCGGCAGATTCCGAAGACAGTTCGCGCCATGGGGTAACCGGCTACCTGACCAAGCTACAAAATGATTTACAGCGCCCCAACCTCGCCGTACGCTTCCTGGCTGTGGAAGGGGACGAAGCCGGGGCCATTGTGGATGCCGCCCAGACCGAAAACGTAGACTTGATTGTCATGTCCAGTCATGGCTACTCCGGCTTCACCCGCTGGATGCTAGGCAGCGTGACCGAAAAGGTTTTGCATTCCGCGCCCTGCCCTGTCTTTGTTGTGCAATCGCCACAGCCTATCAGCCATGTTTTAATTACGCTAGACGGTTCCCTCCTGGCTGAAAAAGCGTTGGCGCCGGGCATAGAACTGGCGCAGCGATTTGGCGCCAAAGTCACGCTGTTGCAAGTTAACGCCCTGCTCCCCTTTGGCTATGGCGAACCACTGGCTTCCGAGTGGGCTGAGTTAGACACCACCCAGGGGCTGTTCGACCAGATGCACAAAAGCAGCGAAACCTACCTGGCTGAAATTGCCGGGCGGCATCATTCGGAAAACCTGCCCATTGAAATAAAAGTGATTGATGGTCTGACCGTCACCTCTATCCTGGATTTCGTTGAAAGCGCCAACGTAGACCTGGTTGTCATGAGTACACATGGGCGTTCCGGTTTGCGCCGCTGGCTGTACGGCAGCGTCACCGCCAAAGTGCTGCGCAGCGCCCCCTGTTCTATGCTCATTGTGCGCCCGCCTGTGGCTGAACTCAGTTGAGACCCCGCCCCAGTCTGCGTCGGACACACCGAGTATGCCGGACACCCCAGGTACGCCCATACGCCCCAGCCCTCTTTGTTCAGGCTGGGGCGTTCTTGTATACTACTGTCACATCCAGCGTAAAACGATGGGGTAACGCTGCCCTTCATCGTGCTGGGTGTCAGCCCCGCCTGCGGCGGGGCTGACACCCATTTTTAGGGCAATTTTGGGCGCATCTGCGCCCCAAATTGCCCGACGACCAGGTGAACGGCGGCGAAATCCATTGGGTGACGTGAGTAGACCATGAACAATAACGATCTGCCAGACAATCGTCACCCCTCCCTGCCGCCGCCCTCCCGCTTGCGGGACTTCCGCTTGCGGTCTTCTTTGAGCGCCCTGGGCAAAGTCGGCCTTTTTGGCGGGAGCCTGTTTCTCTTCATTCTCGCCATTACCTTGATGAAGGAAGGGGCGCGCAGTCTGGCTCCCCTGTTAAACCAGGGCACGCTATTGGACAGCGTGCCGCGAAGTTTAGGGGTAGGTTGGCTCTCGACCTATCTGCTTATGAGCGGGTCGCCCGTCGCCGCCGCCGCGCTTACCTTTTTCGATGCCGGCGTCACCTCTCTTTTGGGTACGTTTGCCATGATTACGGGCAGCCGGTTAGGCGCCAGCTTCATGGTAATCTTTCTTGGCTTTATCTATGTCCTGCGTGGCCGCGACCGCACCACCAGCCTGAGCATGGGACTGCTGTCGTGGGTTGTCACAGCCTCTACTTACCTGGTCAGTTTTGGCTTGGGGCTGATTCTTTTGCGCGCAGGCATTCTCGAGGGTATCCGCCCTGGTTCCGCCGTCTGGCTCATTGATTTTACCGATCGCTTGTTTAACCCCATCGTGGGTATTTTCATGGGCTTTTTGCCCCAGTGGGCTTTATTTATCGTGGGCACAGGCATCATCCTCATCAGCTTTAATCTGTTTGACCGCTGTCTACCCCGCGTCAGCATCAAAGAAAGCCAGGTCGGGCAACTCTCCAGCTTCGTCTACCGGCCCTGGGTCATGTTCCTGCTGGGCGCTGCCATCACCCTCCTCTCGATGTCCGTTAGCGTCTCCCTCAGCATTCTGGTGCCGTTGAGCAGTCGCGGCTTTATCCGCCGCGAAAACGTCATCCCCTATATTATGGGGGCCAATGTTACCACGTTCATTGACACCTTGTTTGCGGCTTTGCTGCTGACCAACCCCCAGGCTTTTACGATTGTCCTGGCGCAAATGGTCAGCATCACCTGCGTCTCTTTACTGGTGCTGCTGGTAGGGTATCATCGTTATGAGCAGAAAATCATTGACCTGGTCATTAGCAGTACGGCCAGCAACCGTAACCTGGCTATTTTTATGTGCATCATTTTTGTCTTACCCCTGCTCTTGCTGTTGGGGTAAGCCTCTGGACGCCCGTTAGCCCATGAAGATATTGATAGCCATCGCCACTTCGTACCACCTGGAAGCAATCACCTACTTCGCGGCCCGTTTGCTGCCGGCAACGCCCAAAACCATCACGCTGATGCGGGTCATTCGCCGCGAGAGTCAGCGGCCCGCTGCCGCCAACCTGCTGGCTTCCGCCGCCGCCCAATTAACCCAGGCTGGCTTGCACGTAACACCCTTGCTCCGTCTTGGCGCGGCGGCCAAAAGCATTGTTGACGAAGCCAGCGCCGGCTCATACGATCTGGTCATCATTGGTCACGGAGACAGCGGGACCCAAAAACCCTTGTCTCTAGCCGGTCCTGTTGCCAGGCAAGTTGTAGCGCACGCACCCTGCCCGATATTGGTTGTCGGGCGGCAGAACAGCGTGGACCCGGACCATATTTTGTTGTGCGACGCTGGCGTAGAAGCGCCTTCATTCATTGAACGACTGGCGGCCCAACTCCCTGGCCTGCTCTACAATACAAAAACCGTCACCGTGCTGCACGTCATGTCCCAAATCAGCGCCGCGCCCGGCATCCCCGGCAAACAACTGCGCGCCGACGCCGACGAACTCATCCAGGAACACGCCCCCGAAGGCCGCCTGCTCGAACGGGACGCCGCCCTCTTGCAGCGCTTTCAGGTGCGCGTCCAACCGAAGGTGCGGCACGGTCAGGTCGTCCAGGAAATCCTGGCTGAAGCCAACAGCGGCAACTATGGCCTGGTCGTCATTGGCGCTCATGCCGGCACAGGCTGGCAGCGTTTTCTCTTGGACGACCTGGCCCAGAAAATTCTGACGAATCTGGACCGCGCCGTTTTAGTCATCCATTA
>CAYQYJ010000282.1:0-5411 GCA_964421605.1 uncultured Ardenticatenaceae bacterium
ATGAGCGGGGAGGCGGCTGCCGGCACGTTATGGACAGTGGGGCAAGCCAGCGTACTGCGCCAACTGGAGAACCCATCGCCCGAAGCCATTGCCGCCGCCGAAGCCGCTTTCAAACAACCCGTGCTGGCCCAATATGATCGGGAGAGCAGCCCCTACTTTGCCACCGCCCGCCTGTGGGATGATGGCATCCTCGACCCGGCGCAAACACGCATGGCCCTGGCCCTGGCCTTCGCCGCTACCGCCAACGCCCCCCTACCCGCCGATCGTTTTGGCACGTTCCGCATGTAGGGGCGTATTGCATACGCCCTCGTATTGCATACGCCCTCGTAGGACAATTTAGCAAATTGTCCCACTACGTTTAATCCCCAAAGCAAACGCCCAGTTCGCGGGCGGTCAGCATGATGTCGCTGTCCAGGGGAACCAGTTTCATGCGCCGCGTGCTTTCTTCCAGCGGCACATACTTCACGGTGGGCGGGTCCAGCGCCACCATCACGCCGCTCTGCCCCTCAGCCAGGGCGCGCACGGCAGCCGCGCCAAAACGCAGCGACAACTGGCGGTCATAAGAAATGGGCGCGCCGCCGCGCAGCAGATGCCCCAGCACCACGCAGCGGCTCTCTTTGCCCGTCAACGCTTCGATTTCCAGCGTCACCTTGTTGCCGATGCCGCCCAACCGCTCCGCCTGCCCAATGGCTTTGCCCACAATAGAGTAGGTTCCCCCTTTGGGCATAGCCCCTTCAGACACGATCACAATCGAGAAATGCCGGCCCAGGCTTTCCCGCTGGCGAATCTTTTGCGCCACTTTTTCCATGTCATACGGGATCTCTGGGATAAGAATAACGTCGGCAGAGCCAGCCACGCCGGCAAATAAAGCAATCCAGCCGGCGTGTCGCCCCATCACTTCCATTACCATGACGCGGCGGTGCGCGGCGGCGGTGGAATGCAGCCGATCCAACGCTTCCGTAGCAAAACTGACTGCCGTCTCAAAACCAAACGTGACGACCGTTCCTTCCAGGTCGTTATCTATCGTCTTGGGCACGCCGATGATGTCCAGTCCCTTTTGCGTCAGGTCGTAAGCAATCTTCATGGAGCCGTCGCCACCGACGGAAACCAGCGCATCCAGGTTATGCCGTTGAAAGGCAGCCACAATCTCGTCGGAGCGGTCTACTTCCACGTAACTGCCGTCTGCCTGCCGCACGGGGTAGTGAAAGGGGTTGCCTCTGTTGGTCGTGCCGATGATGGTTCCGCCCAGGTGGGTGATGCCGCGCACCTTGTCGCGATCCAGAGAGACCAACCCGCCATCTTCAGGATACTCTTGGGGCGAGAGAAGGCCATTGTAGCCATCGCGGATACCCCAACATTCCCAGCCGCGCTGTAAGGCTGCCAGAGTCACGGCGCGAATGACGGCGTTCAGCCCTGGCGCGTCGCCGCCGCCGGTGCAAATAGCAATTCGTTTTGGGTCCATATAAATCCTGTAAAGATAGGCAGGTTGGGCATCCCGGCCCGACGCCGCGCTTGGGAATCACATTTTGCTTGCCAAACTATTTGCTATAAGAGCAACGCGGTAAACATGAATGCGGGTTCCGATTACATGAATGCGGGTTCTGGTTACATGAATGTAGATTCTGGCTACATGGGTATGTATTCTAGCCACAAGAATAGCGTGGCGGGTTGGAATGCGTATTCATGTAGCTGGAATGTGTACAGATGTAATTGGAATGAGACTGGAGCAGTCTCGGAGACTGCTCCAGTCTGGCCGGCAAGATAGCCAAACCCAGGTGTTTTTGCAGGATTCCTCAGGTCGTCTCGGTGGGGTTTTCTGTAACCTCGCTGTGGATGTTGTTGGCCTGTTCCTCAGTATGTAAGTTTAGGATGGCTTCCGGGTGGCGGCTGCGGATATGGTAAGGCACGTCAATGACGACCACATCTTCCGAACCGCGCAGGCGGGCGCGCAGGATATTGGCCGTCTGGTTATGCAAAAGCTGCGCCCAAAAGGAGTCGGGCACAAATTCAGGTACAACGACGGTAATCAACGCGCCTGGGAACTCTTTGTTAGTGACGTCGTTGATGTAATCCACCAGGGGGGACAGGATGTCGCGGTATTCGTAATCTATGACGTGCAGGTTGATGCCATTGGTGATTTCGGGGAAGCGCCGCCAGCGACGATACAGGCGTTCTTTGGTTTCTTCGCTGGTGACAACGGAGACGGCGCGCACGTTAGGCGATAACTGGCGCGCATACAACAACGCCCGCAGCGTACCCCGATGCACGTCGCCCAGCGGAACAATGACGACGTCGGCGATGCTGCGCATATTTTCCAGCTTGAATTCGCTGGTACTCAGTTCGTGGGCTACAGAAACGTAATGTTGTTTGATGGTGCGAAACACCCATACGATGAGGGGGATCATGAGAGCCACAATCCAGGAGCCTTCTACGAATTTGGTAATGACCAGGATGATAAACACGAGGCTAGTGACGACTGCGCCTACGGCGTTCATAAGTCGTTTCCAGCGGGTACCGCTTTCGTAGTGGATGGTCGTCACCAGGGTGCGGATGTTTTCGCCTGGTTTGAGATGGCTGATGCGCCCCATCAGGCGGAACATGCCTGCCTGAGAAAGGGAGAAACTGAGCATGACGCCCAGGGCGTAGAGGGGCAACATGGCGATTTCGTTGGCGCGAAAGAGGATGACAATGAAGGAGGCGACCAGAGCCAGGACAACAATGCCGGCATTATATACCAACCGATCCCCCCGATTTTGCATCCAACGCGGCAGATAACCATCCTGAGCCAGAAACGAACTGAGGCGGGGGAAGTCTTGATAACCGGTGTTGGCCGCCAGGATTAAGATCATCATGGTAAAAAACTGCACCCAATAATATAGAATGCTCCCAGCGGGCAATCCACCTGTCACCGTTCGCGCCAACTGCGACAGAATGCTCTCGCCTTCAGTGTGATCCGGAACCAGCGACAGTTGCGACGCCAGGAAAGTGATGCCTACAAAGAGGGACATGGCTATCAGACCCATAGCCACCATAGTCTTGACCGCATTTTTAGCTTCCGGCGGTTTGAAAGCCTGGACTCCATTGCTGATAGCTTCGATTCCGGTCAACGCCGTACATCCGGCAGCGAAGGCCCGCAGCAGCACCCAAATAAAGATGAATTGGCTGGCTGATGACACGGCGGTGGCTGCCTCATGCGCCGGGGGCGCCATAGGCGGCAGACCAAACATGCCCGTGAGTCGCAGCAATCCAATAAAGATTGTGACCAGCACGCCCGCGACGAAAGCATACGTGGGCAAAGCGAAAACGGTGCCGCTTTCACGTACACCGCGCAGGTTAATCCAGGTCAGGACGAGGATGGCAAACAGCGCCATAGGCACGGCGTATGGCTGCAAACCGGGAGCGGCGGAAGTGATGGCGCGAATGCCGGCAGAAACAGACACCGCCACCGTCAATATATAATCAATCAACAAAGCAGAGGCAGCAAACAGCGCCGGCATCCTGCCCAAGTTGTCCTTGGCAACTGTGTACGCCCCACCCCCGTCAGGGTAATGCAAAATCGTCTGGACATAGCTAAAGACAACCAGCAGCACCAGTGCCACCACGCCCAGGGCAATAGGCAGCGTATACCGCAGCCCGCCCACGCCCAACCCAATCACCAGCGCCGTCATGATAGCTTCGGTGGCGTAAGCGTTGCTGCTGATGGGGTCGGAGGCGAAAATCGCCAAACCACGCACTTTATCTAGCCGCTCGTGAATTTCGGCGCGCGTGGGAAACGGCTCGCCAATCAACGCCCGTTTGATTTTACCTAACGACATTGTCATCTTTCATTCCTATTTGTCCTGAGCCTACCAACAAATTGGCGCATCAGCCTCAAAGGAAACCGTATCTACTTCGATACGGGCCTCAAGCTACTTGCGCCAGCAGTTCAATTATTGTCGGTGCAAAGGGGAAACGTTTCAACTTTTGTAACAGGACGCGCATTAAAAGCCGCTTCTCCGGCTAAGGGATGGCGTTACCCTCAACTTCAGCCCCAGCACGGAAAACGCAGAAGGCTGTCTTGTCTAAAAACATTGTACATGCCTTAATCTAACCTAGCAAATGCGCCAGGGTCTGTCGCGGCCGGATGAGACAGTAGATCGCGCCGGAAATTAACACTTCCGCCGGGCGCAAGCGCCCATTATAGTTGGAACTCATGGCGTAGCCATAAGCGCCCGCCTGCATCACCGCCAACAGGTCGCCTGTGGCCATGGCCGGCAGCAGGTAATCACGCGCCAACGTGTCCCCTGTTTCGCAAACCGGGCCCACTACGTCTACGGCTGCTGGCTGGTCATCGCGCCAGAGAACGGGCCAGATAGGATGCGCGCCGCCATAAAGAGCAGGGCGGATGAAGTCGTTCATGCCGGCATCCACCACCACAAACCGTTTGCCGCCCTCCTCTTTGACATATTCCACCTGCGTCAGCAAAATGCCGGCATCCCCCACCAACGAACGCCCCGGCTCCATCACCAACTCATACCCCGCCTGCGCCACCGGCTCGCCCACCGCCGCTGCCCATGCCGCTGCGGTCGGCGCAGCCTGCTCAACACTGTCCAACCCCAATCCCCCGCCCACATCCAGGTATTGCAGGCGGCAGCCCGCCGCTTCCAGTTCAGCCGCCAGCCGCAGCAGCGCCGCCGCCGCCTGGCGGAATGGCGCCAGTTCCCGAATCTGGGAGCCAATGTGCGCCGCCAGCCCCACCGGCTGCAGCCAGGGATGCGCCATCGCCATCAGCAGCATCTGGCGCGCCGCAGCGGCGTTCACGCCAAACTTGTGCTGCCGCCCGCCCGTGTGGATGGCGGGATGGGTGTCCGCCGCCACATCCGGGTTCAGGCGCACAGCCACAGGCGCCGTGATTTGCAGCGATTGGGCAATGCCGGCAATGCGCTCCATCTCCGGCAGCGACTCCACGTGCAAAGCGCGAATGCCCGCTTGCAGCGCCTGCCGAATTTCCGCGCTGCTCTTGCCCACGCCCGAAAAGAGCAGGCGGTCAGGGGGAATGCCCGCCGTTTGCGCCAGAAAAAGTTCGCCGCCGCTGGTCAGGTCTGCCCCCAGCCCCTGCTCCCCCAACAGCCGCAGCAGCGCCGGATTCCCGTTCGCCTTGACCGCGTAGCAAACCAGGCTGCGCGCCGCCGTCTGCCGCGCCGCCTGCACATACGCGGCTGCCCGTTCTACCAGGGCTGCCTGGCTATAAATGTACACAGGCGTGCCCACATCCGCCGCAATGCGGGCCAGCGGCGTCTCTTCCCCATATAATTGATCGTTCTGATAATGAAATGCGTTGGTCATAGGGTATTATAAGCCAGAAAATGGCGGCTGCCCTTTCCTTCTGCGTCGCTTTGCGTTAAAACACAGGGTATGATCCCAAAACAACC
>CAYQYJ010000283.1:0-5391 GCA_964421605.1 uncultured Ardenticatenaceae bacterium
GATTCCAGGGCAGAGGCGGGCAGCGTCATGATTTCTCCGCTTATCACCAGCAGCCCACCGTGCTCCATGCCCACCAGCCGCGCCAGGCTTTCGGCATCAGCCTCGGGCAGGTGGCGAAATGTGATCTGCACTGTCTCTTTGGTGGTCAACCGCGCCAGGGCTTCCTCTTTTAACTGCCGCACCGCGTCTGCCGGGCCGGTGAGGACGCAGATGATGGGCAAATCCGTGGAGAGCCGCTCCGCCAGAGCCAGCGCCTTTTGGGCCATGGGCGAGCCGTCGTAGGTTACAAAGACGGGCGCGCCTTCGGGCAGTTCCCGCCGCGGCGGCAGCCAGACGACGCGCGGCAACTGGGTCACCAACGCCCGCGCCGTTGAACCCAGGCGCATGCGGCGCGTGCGTGGGTAGCTGATCCAGCCCAACGCCAGCAAATCCGCCTCCAATGCCGCCGCCAGCAAAACGGGCGTCACCTGCCCGCGTACTACTTTGAAGGACCAGGGCAGCTTTAGCTCGCGGGCAATGTTCATTAGCGCGCGCCGCGCCTGTTCCGCCCGCTGCTGCAACTGCTTTTCCATGCCGGCTTTATCTACAGCTTCGTCTACGGAGGCGGGGTAGCGGACGACGCGGGTAAAGGGGAGATCCGCCCAATGCAGCAGGTTAATGTCTTCCACGTACAACCCATCTAGCTCTGCTTCCAGGGCGACCGCCAGGTGCGCGGCAGCCTCTAATGCGGCCAGGCTGTAGGCGGAGGCGTCCAGGGCGACCAAAATCCGGTGAATGATTGCTTCAGGTTGTGGGGTGCTCATTTTTCTTCTCTTGCGTCGTTTTTGGGCGTATAGGATATGACCCTACGATGGCGTGGGAGGGGCGGCGGATGGGTTGGGCGTGGTTTCGGGCAGGGGGGTTTGAAATGCCCGCGCTTTGTGGGCAAAGTCTTGCAGCCGGGTCACTACGCGCTGGTTAATGGAACCGTCGGGGTAATGGCCTTCTGCGTCCAGAGCGCCGGCAGGCACGCCCGTCAATATTTCGATCCCTTCGTCAATGGTGCGTACAGGGTAGATATGGAACTGCCCGGCGCGCACGGCAGCCACTACATCTGCACGCAGCATTAAATGTTTTACGTTGGCTTCTGGAATCAGGACGCCTTGCTCTCCGGTCAAGCCGCGCGCCTGGCAGAGATCGAAAAAGCCTTCGATTTTCTCGTTGACGCCGCCAATTGCCTGCACCTGCCCGTACTGGTTTACGGAACCGGTGACTGCCAATGACTGGCGCAGCGGGGCTTCAGCCAACGCCGAGAGCAGGGCATACAGTTCGGTGGAGGAAGCGCTGTCGCCATCTACGCCGCCATAGGACTGCTCAAAAACCAGACTGGCAGACAAGGTCAGCGGAAAATCTGGGGCATAATGCGCTCCCAGATAGCTGGACAAAATGAGGACGCCTTTGGAATGGATGGGACCGCCCATTTCTACCTGCCGCTCAATGTCTATCACTTCCCCTTTGCCCATGCGCACGCGCGCCGTGATGCGGCTGGCGCTGCCAAATGTCGTATCGCCCAACGCCAGCACCGACAAGCCGTTGACCTGACCGACTTTCGCCCCGTCGGTGTCAATCATGATGGTGTCGCGCAGCACGGCTTCGCGCAGCCGGTCGCGCACGCGGCCCACGCGCCACAATTGGGAATCAATCGCCTGCTGCACATCGGCGCTGGTGACTATCTCTCGCTGCGCCTGGCCCGCCCAATAGTCAGCTTCGCGCAGCAGGTCGGCAATGCTGCGCATATGCGCCGATAGCTTTTCGGCGTCTCCCGCCAGGCGGGCGCTGTGCTCAATGACGCGGGCGACGGCCTGGCGGTCGAAGTTGCGCAGCGACTCTTTGCGCGCCAATGTGGCTACCAGCCGCGCATAAAACTGGTTATTTTCTGGCGTGCGCCCCATCTGGTCGTCGAAGTCGGCGGCTACTTTGAACAGTTCGATAAAGTCTGGGTCATATTGGCAGAGCAAATAGTACAAGAGCCGTTCGCCCATCAAGACGACTTTGACCTGGAGGGGAATGGGTTCCGGTTCCAGGGAGACGGTGCTGATCAGGCCGACCATCTGGCCCAGGGACTCAATGTGAATGCGCCTGGCGCGCAGCAGCCGCTTGATGGCTTCCCAGGCGTAGGGCTGTTGCAGCATTTTTAGCGCATCCAGGATGAGGTAGCCGCCGTTGGCGCGGTGGAACGCGCCGGGTTTGATCAGGGTGAAGTCGGTGAGCAGCGCCCCCATGTGCGCCACCTGCTCTATACGGCCTACCAGGCTGGCGTAGGTGGGGTAATCTTCGTAGACAATGGGCGCGCCCTGGGTCTGGCTATGGTCTACCAGGACGTTGACCTGGTAGCGGGTGAAGGGGGAGAGGGCGGGTTGGGAGCCGTCGGAGCCTTCGACGGGGACGCCGGATTGGGGTTGGGGGTTGAGAAATGCCGGCACATTATGCACCAAATCTTGCTGCACGGCGTTCAGGTAGGTGACGACTGCCGGCACATCCTCATATTTCTGGCGCAGTTCCTCCAGCAGGGGCTTGACGGCAAACTCCGCCACTTCCTTATTGAGCTTATCCAGCTCCTCCTGCCCTTCGCGCTTCCACTGGGGCACCTGGTGCAAAATGCGGCGCAGTTTATCTTGCAGTTCTTGCACCTGGTCTTCAATACGCTTCTGATCTTCCGAACTCAGCCGCATGTATTCATCTGGCGAAATCACTTCCCCATCGCGCAGCGGCGCAAAAGCGGGGCCCATGGGCGTGCGGATCAAGGTGATATCCTGCGTTTTGGCCTCTTCCTCCAATTTCTCCAACGCCAGATCATGCTTTTGCTTGAACGTCTCTTCAATGTTGCCGCGCTGCGCCTGATATTCGTCGCTTTCAAAGGCGGCAGGCAGGACGGTGAAAAGCGTTTCTACCAGCCGCTGCATATCCTGCGCCAGGGCGACGCCTTTGCCTGCCGGCATTGCCACCGCCCGCGGCTGGTGCGGCTGGTCAAAGTTGTAGACGTAACACCAATCAGACGGCGTGGGTTCAGCCGCCGCCTGCTGCACGATATATTGGCTGACTGCTGTGTGCTTGCCCGTGCCATAAGGACCGAGCGCAAACAAATTGTAACCCGTGTGGCGAATGCCAATGCCAAAACGCACCGCATCTACGGCCCGCTCCTGACCAATAATTGTGTCCAGGTCAGGCAGCGTTTCCGTCGTCTCAAAATCGAACTGCTGCGGATCGCAAACGCGGTAAAGCGCTTCGGGGGGTAAGGGTTGGCTCATTCGTTTTGTACCTCCAGTAGGGTGTGGGGTTGGCTTTCATCCAGTTAACCGTGACGCTTCTCTCCCCAGTCACCCTATGATTAGTGTACTCCAGTTCAACTAATTACGTCAATGAAAAGATGCCCCCACCCCGTCGGTAACCCGTCCGCGCCTGGCAACCCGCCCATTCCTGACAAATGTCACCGCCAATAGGTGACAAGCAACACTTATCTTTCTGGCTTACCTGCCCCATACTCGTTTTATCTGGACTATCGCCAGATAAGGAAAAACAAGAACCACAAACTGTTTGCCCTTACCGCCGTAGCAGAGCCGGCCAACACAACCTCGCCATTCGTAATAGAGCCGGTCAGAGCGCGAAGACCTGACGAGAGTGTTTGGTCAGACAAAAGCCAGAGCCACCCCATCTCAACAAGTTAAGCGTTTGCGCGGCATGAGGAACGCCACCTTGAATCGTGGCGCTGCCAGGCGCGCATTCAGTTATAAAACGGGGAAAACCAATGCTCACCAAACGTATCTTCCAGGCTATGTTCTTTGCTCACCCTAAAAAGGGAGCGCCCCCCATCAGGTCGTACCTGCTCCTGATTCTATTGTCCGGCTGCTTCCTGCTCCTGCTTCTGTTTCCCTTGTCCACGCGAGCAGCCCAGACCTCGGCGTGGACATCCGCCCAGGTTGATTTCGCTGGTTCGGGCTTGATTCATGTTGCCGGGGCAAACGCTGCGCCGGCTGTCAAGGAGCAATCCCCCATTCCCGCCGCCCCCGTTCCGCCAGAGAAGCCGGCGGCGATCAGCCAATTCTTCGCCTCCTTTACCCGCTTAACCAACCTGCCTTCTGACATCGCTGCCGGGTGGGGCACAATTTTTAGCGATGATCTGGAAGGGGCATTTCCCGGCGATTGGAATGTCTTCGACAATGATGGCCCCACCAATGGGGAATACTTCTGGGCGCAAGAAGATTGCCGGCCTTATGCCGGCAGCTACAGCGCCTGGGCTGTGGGGGCAGGCGCCAATGGCAGCGCGCTGGCCTGCGGCAGCGACTACCCCGACAATGCCAGAGCCTGGATGATCTATGGGCCATTCAGCCTGGTAGAAGCGTCGGATGCTGAGTTTCGTTTTATGTACTGGCTCAACAGCGAACAAGGATATGATCTCCTGTTTGTCGGCGCCTCCATCAATGGCGCTAACTTCTATGGCGCAACCACCTCCGGGAACTATGATTGGACCGAGCGCATCTTCGACCTGACCGATGTCTATACCCTGGGCGACCTCACAGGCGAACCGCAGGTGTGGGTGGTGATAGCCTTCCAAACGGATTCGAGCATTCATTACGCGGAAGGCGCTTATGTGGACGATATTGAAGTGCGCCAATATATCGGAGAGGAACCCACCGCTACGGCTACGCTGCCTACTCCGCCCACGGCGACGGCAACGCCCACACGCACACCAACGCCTACGCGCACGCCAACGCCCACGCGCACGCCTTCGCCGACGGCAACCCAACCTCCTGGCGGGAATGAGGGTGGAGCTTACCTGCCGGTGGTGGTGAAAGAACCCCTCATGGGGCCCACCCCCACCCCGTCCATCACCCCCAGTCCTACCATCAGCCCCAGTCCGACCGTCAGCCCCACGCCCAGCCGCACACCGACGCCAACCGCTACGCCCGATGCCGTTGTGCCGTTGGATGGCAACTGGTCAGGTCTGACCAACCAGGGGCGCAGTATTAACTTGCTTGTGGTGGGGAATGGCACGGAGGTGGACACGATCACCATCCGCGTAGACTGGAACGGCACATGTGGCGTTTCTTATACCACTTTTTACCTGTACGACGCGGCCATCAACAACGGCAGTTTCTCTAAAATGCAAGCCAATGGCACCAAAGTTGCCGGCAGCTTCACTTCACCCACTGCCGCCAACGGTACTTTCTACGCCGTCCTGGAAATACCTTATCCCTACTGCCGCGCCACAACCAACGGCACGTGGACGGCGAATCACCAGCCATGAGTGGTACAGGGCGTATGCAATACGCCCCTACACAGGACGCGGCGGGCGCGGAGAAGTCAGGCTGCCAGGGTGGTCGAGGTCGTTGGGATTCTTCGCTCCAAAGACTG
>CAYQYJ010000284.1:0-5377 GCA_964421605.1 uncultured Ardenticatenaceae bacterium
GGCGCCAGCGCCACCGCCGCGCTCGGCTCAATCACCAGCTTCAACCGCTGCCACACAAAATACAACGTCTCCCGAATCGCCTCCTCGCTCACCGTCGTCATATCCGCCACATACTGCCGCATAATCGCCAGGTTGCGCTGCCCAATAAAGCGCGTGCGCAGCCCGTCGGCAATAGTATTCGGCACAGCAGGCAGCGTCTCAACGACGCCGCTGCGGAAGGAGCGGTTAGCGTCGGCGGCAATCTCCGGCTCCACGCCCACCACGCGGCAGCCGGGGCAGCGCGCGGCAGCCGCCAGCGCCGTGCCGCTGATCAACCCGCCACCGCCCACCGGCACAAACAACAGGTCCAGTTCCCCCACTTCTTCAAACAACTCCCAGGCTGCCGTGCCCTGCCCGGCAATCACGTGCTCATTGTCATACGGATGAATCAGCGTATACCCCTGTTCGCGCACCAGCGCCGCCGAGCGTTCCTCCCGTTCGGCGGCGGGGCAGGAAATAATCGTCGCCCCATAGCCAGCCGTAGCCGCCCGTTTCACTGCGGGCGCGTCGTCGGGCATGACGATGAATGCCGGCACACCCCCCAACCGCGCCGCCAACGCCACCCCCTGCGCATGGTTGCCGCTGGAATGCGTCACCACCCCCCGCGCCCGCTGCGCCGGCGTCAACTGGCTGATAGCATTATACGCCCCGCGAAACTTAAACGCCCCCACCCGCTGAAAATTCTCGCACTTCAAAAAAACCTGCCGCCCACAACGCGCATTCAACGTGCGCGACGTCATCACCGGCGTCCGATTCACCACCCCCGCCAACCGCCCCGCCGCCGCCGCCACCGCACTGGGTACAGGAACAACAATCTCATTTGCCATCACTCTTCCTTCTCTCTTCCCCCTTCTTCCTTCTCCCTTCTGCCTTCTTCCTTCCCCCTCACCATCTCAATCCGCCGGAAAGAATCAAAATACCCCACCTGCTGAAACCCCGGCCACTTGGGATCGTCGGCGGCAAGGTTTTCAATCACCGTATCCTTGCGCGGGTAATGTTGGTGGATAGCTTGCAGAATAGCCGCCGTCACCGTCGCCGGGTCGCCCCGAACCACATCCACCACAATGCGCGATAACTGGAACTTCCCCACGTCAAAGCTCGCCCAACCATAGCCGCCATCATGGCACTGCACCATCAACGCTTCTAGCTGGTGGGCGTTGCGCATGGATTCCGTTTCATTCAACCAGTTGGGGCGTTCCTGGCGTTGCCCCAGTAGGGAGAGCGCGTCAACGCGACTGAGCGGCTCAATGGCGCGGATGCTCTGGGCCACGGCAGCGGGAGAACCGCGCCAGATGGGGGAGCGACGCACCACCAGGAGTTCGCGCGTTTCGTGGAAATCGTGTCGCTGGAACAGGGTGTATGCCGGCACATTCCCCTTAATCACCTCCAGCCAGACCGTCTCCAGCCCGTGCGCCGCCGCCGCCGCCAGCAAAAACGCCATCATCTCCCGCCCTGCACCCGCCTGCCGCCTTTCGGGTACAACCCCCAGCCGCGTGATCCAGGCGCGCCCAGGGCGCACGCCCAACATGCCCAACCCAAACAGGCCCGCATCATCCAGCAGCACGCAAGAAGCGGATAAATCCACGTCGTAAACGTGAACATATTCCCCTAAACGCGCCGCGTTCATGGGCATGGGCACCAGGTAATCTATGCGCGTCTGGTTATAGACGGCGGCCAATTCTTCCAGGCCAAATTGATCAGCCGTAAGCAGTTTCAGAGCGCCCCTCGCATCATAAACGTAGGGGCAGGTTTGAAACCTGCCCCTACGTTAAATAGGCAGCCAACTGCGCCGGAAACTGGCGCACATCTATCGGCTTCAGAATGCAGCCATCGCAGCCATACCGCTCCGCCATATCCAGGGCAATCTCCCGCGGCCAGGCCGTAATCGCCACTATCGGCGTGTGAGACGACGCCTCCCCCTCGCGGGCGGGACTCTCCATCTCCCGCAGCAGCAGCACCACCGTCTGCCCATCAATGTCCGGCAGACCCAAATCCACCAGAATCAAATCGGGCCGTTCGCGGGCGGCGATTTCCAGCCCCTCCTCGCCCGTGCTGGCGTCCAGCAGGCGATAGGAATGCGGCTCCAGGATGCGCTGCACCAACAGTAAATTGCGCGGATCATCTTCGATATGCAGGATGGTTTTCATTTCTGGCAGACGCGCCCTCAGCCGCGACTGGCATTCACGCGCGTCGGTTCAATTTTGTAGATACAGCGTTGTTCGCCTGCCGGCAAAGGATACGTAGCCCGGTTCATATATTTTTGCGCCAACCCATCCATATGCGCCACCGCGGCCTCCCCCGTCGCCAATTCCACCACGCGCCCCCGCACTTCCAGCCAACGGTACGGGTTGTCCGGGTCCACCACCGACACCGCCACCTGCGGGCGGGCGCGCATGTTCCTATCCTTCTGCCGCCCAATGGCTGAGTTAACCCAAATCTGGTCGCCATGCCGGTCGCACCAGATGGGCGTAACCTGCGGCTGTCCATCCGGCATCACCGTCGCCAGCACCACCACAACGGGCCTCTCAAACAAGTCATAAAACGCTTCGGGGATACGTGCAGACATGGACACCAAACCTGTAAAGCCATTTTCCAAAATGGCTCTGTACCGCCATTTTCCAAAATGGCGCAGCCGACCCAATTGGGCGTATGCAATACGCCCCTACTTTCGCAATTTAATTGGCCGGCGGCGGCACAGGCAAATCAGCCACCGGCGTATCCTTCCACTTCTGTCCCTCTTCGATCAGCATCACCGGAATGCCGTCGCGAATAGGGTACTTCAATCCCGAAT
This sequence comes from uncultured Ardenticatenaceae bacterium, assembly GCA_964421605.1. Classification (GTDB taxonomy): domain Bacteria; phylum Chloroflexota; class Anaerolineae; order Promineifilales; family Promineifilaceae; genus JAGVTM01. Next base: position 2,831 of record CAYQYJ010000284.1, read on the forward strand.
CGGCGCACACCAGCCAACTGTTATGCACCAGTTCCAGTCGTCCCGGATCCGAGCCATACTTTTCTTTCTCCTGCACCGCCAGCGGGCAGCGCAAAATCTCCAGCAGGTCAGGACTAATGGGAAGGGAGGGGGTGTCGTTCATAAATCATCCTCATAAAAGCTCGCCCAAAACACAAGGACAAAACCTTCGCGCCCTTTGCGTCTTGGCGGTGAACGTTTTATCTGTCAACCACTCAATGGCCTGATAATACGCTGTTCAAAGCTAAGGGGCAACTGGCTCATCCGCTGGCTCGACAATAACCATAACCGCGCTGGCGATGGTTTGACCAATAACGCGGCGCTCGTTGTCTATCTCCACCGTCAGCGGCCCGGCAAACGGGGCTACCTGTTTGATTTCCAGCACAGCGCCAGGCGTCAGGCCCAATTCCGCCAGATAGCGCAGCATCTCGCTGTTCTCGTCGTTCAACACGTAGGCAATGCGCGCCCGCGCCCCCGCTGCCAGCCCCGACAGCGGCTCCGCTTCCACGGCGGCCATCACCCCTTCGCGGCTGGGAATCGGGTTGCCGTGCGGATCAAACTGAGGGTGGTTCAAGGCAGCGGCAATTCGCTCTTCCAGCTTCTCGCTGATCACGTGCTCCAGAATGTCCGCCTGTTCATGCACTTCGTCCCAGGTGAAGCCTAACGCCTCAATTAAGAAAAGCTCAATCAGCCGGTGGTGACGGATAACCTCCAGGGCCACTTTTGTGCCGGCATCCGTCAACGTCACCCCATAATGCTTTTCATAATTCACCAGGTTCAGCTTCGCCAGCCGTTGAATCATGCTGGTCACCGATCCCGGCTTCACGTCCCGCGCTTCTGCAATGCGCGACGTAGTCACCGGCGTCTCTTCCACCGCCAGCATATAGATAGTCTTGAGATAATCCTCAATCGCCTGATGGTTCAGGCTGTTGCGTTGTTCTGACGAACCGGTTTCCAATGCGTTTATTTTTGGCATCCTGACCTCTAATTTTAGGTACTCCAAAAATAGCATACCCCCGCGCGTTTGTCAAGGTAGGGGCGTATCGCATACGCCCTTTCCATCCCCAGCTCTTCTTTCCGCTCTTCGCGTCTTGGCGGTGAAATTCCCAAAATGTTGGAAACAATCCAATTTCCTGCTTTAATACGGAAACCCACCCGCAGCGCCGGCTTCCAGCCGGCAGGGACAAACTGACAATTTGTCCCACAACCCTCCGCGCCTCCGCGTGAGACTATCTGGCGATGACTAAAAATAGTCAGGCTTTCGCAAATTCATTTTCAGGTGGCGCTACACTTAATCGTGGCGGTGACAGCCCCGCCTGCGGCGGGGCTGACACCCCTTTTTATGGGCAATTTTTGGCGCGTATGCGCCAAAAATTGCCCGCGCCGATATTTTTCGCCCCTTTTGTCGGGTCGGTATGCAACTAAAGAGACCGCCATAGTTTACTGAGGTATTACCCATTTTGAAGGCGGCGCAGTTTTCTGACCACTGACCACTGATCACTGCTCTTGAGGTCCCATGAAACAGGTATGGATTACCAGACCCGGCGCCCCCGACGTGCTGCGCCTTCAAGAATCCCCTGACCCCATCCCCCGCACCGGCGAAGTGCGCCTGCGCGTCGAAGCCAGCGGCGTCAACTTCGCCGACATACTGGGGCGCATGGGCATCTACCCCGACGCGCCCGACACGCCTTACGTACCTGGGTACGAAGTTGCCGGCACAGTAGACCTCATCTCCCAGGGCGTCTCCGGCATCAAAGAAGGCGACAAAGTGTTGGCCCTGACCCACTTTGGCGGCTACAGCGACGTCGTCTGCGTGCCCTACCGCCACGTTTTTCCCCGCCTGGACTGGATGAGCGCCCAGGACGCCGCCGCCCTGCCGCTCAACTACCTCACCGCCTACTTCATGCTGGTCACCATGGGCTCCCTCCGCCCCGGCTGCCGCGTCCTGATCCACGGCGCGGGCGGCGGCGTGGGGCTGGCGGCGCTGGACATCTGCCGCATTTTGGGCGCGGAAACCTACGGAACCGCCTCCCCTGGCAAACACCCTTTCCTGCTGGAACGCGGCTTGACCCACGCCCTGGACTACGCCAGCCCTGACTACGAACACGCCATCCTGGACCTGACCAAAGGCGGCGGCGTCCACATTGTGCTGGAACCGCAAGGCGGTCCCCATTGGCGCAAGAACTACCGCCTGCTCAGCCCCACCGGTCGCGTCATTTACTTTGGCATCAGTCACGCGGCTCGCGGCAAGCGCCGCTCCTGGGGGCAACTGCTCAACTTCCTGCGCTATCTCCCGTTTTTCACCCCCATTCGCCTCATCAACGAAAACAAAGGCGTCATGGGCTTTAACCTGATCCACCTGTGGGACGAAGTTGAACTGCTGCACCAGGGCATGCACCAGATCATAGACTGGTACGACGCCGCCCTGTTCCGCCCACACATCGCCCGCGCCTTCCGTCTCCACGAAGCCGCCGCCGCCCACCACTTCATCCAGGAACGGCAAAACACAGGCAAAGTGCTGCTCCTCTC
>CAYQYJ010000285.1:0-2712 GCA_964421605.1 uncultured Ardenticatenaceae bacterium
TCCAGTCTCCTAACGACTGTAAAGATGATGATAGATATGATAACCCAGGAAGATGCGTTCGACATAGAGGCGCGTTTCGGCGAAGTTGATGACTTCCACGAACGTATCTGGATCGGTGGGGGCCAGGGCGTGCCAGCGGGCGGCGTTGCCGGGCCCGGCATTATACGCCGCCAGAGCGGCGTAGATGTGCCCGTCAAAAGCGTTTAACTGCTCCGCCAGGTAGAATGCGCCAAAGCGCAGTCCCACGTGGGGTTTGTACAGGTCGGCATTGTTATAATCGAGCCAGTCCAGGCGTTGGGCAATGTACGCGCCCGTGTCAGGGATAACCTGGCTTAGCCCCTGGGCCACGGCGGACGAAGTGGCAAAGCTCTCGAACAGGCTTTCCTGCCGCACCAGGGAGAATTGCAGCAGGGGATCATAGCCGTATTCGGCAGCCAGGGGCAGAATCAGGTCGGCGTAGTAAACGGGGTAGATCAGGCGGGCCAGATGGACGGGTAGATCAAAGATAGTCTGTCCAGATAGGCTTTGCACGGCGGCGGCGGCGATGATGGACAGACGGTAAATGCCCTGGTCGCGGAACCAGAGCGCCAGTTGATAGCTGGCGAGCGCGTCTGCGGCGTAATCCTGGCGCAGCCAATCCAACTCGCGCGACGCCTCGGCATACAGCCCCAATTGCCACAGGCGCAAGCCGCGCTGTAAGCGTTCATCCTGGGCGATGGCTGCCGGCAGGCGCGCCAAATTATCCGACGTTCCCCACCAGCCAGCTAACCAGGCGGCGGCGGCAATACGTTGTTCTTCATCGTTTGGCGTGCTTTCCGCGGGCAGCGACAGGGGGCGAGACGGAGGAAACGGCGGTGCGGCGGCGACGGTTTGCCGCAGCCGCAGAGCGTAATAACCCACGCCCGGCCATATTTGCGCCTGAGCGCGCAGGTCGTTCAGGGCGGGGGAGTCTGCCGGCAACTGCTTGAGCAGCCACAGTAAAGAAGCCGCGCCGTATTCTTGATTTGGATATTGCGCAATGCTGGATTGCCAGGCGGAATAGGCTGCTTCCTGGTCTCCTGCCTGCCAGGCCAACCAGCCGGCGCGAAACAGAGCTTCCGCGGCGTCTGGATGCCAGCTATAGGCTGAAGCCATCTGGCGGTATAAGGCAGAGGCGCGCAAAGGGTCATCCTGCCGCTCCGCCAGCACAGCCGCCCACCAGGCGGCAAAAGCGGCGTCGGGGCCATCGGGATAGGCGGCCACGTAGTCTTCGTAAGCGGCAATGGCGTTAGCCCACTGCCCAGACCGCGCATACAGTTTGGCGGTTTCGATCTGAGCAGCGGCAGGTTCCAGGCGGCCATATTCGCCCAGTTGCGCCAGCGCTGCCGCCAGGTTGCCCACGCCTTCGTGGCACCAGGCCAGATAGAGGTGCGTATCTGCGCGATACTCTTGGGGATTGGTGGTGAGGTAGTTTTGGAAGGCGTCAATTGCCGGCAGATACGCCGCCGCATAATAGTCTACCAGCCCCCGTTGAAACTGATCTACGGGCTGTTCAGCCTGCACCAATGCCACCAATGCCTGGTAGCTGTCATAACTGCGTGGGTAGTTGTTGACGGCGGTTAGAAAACGCTCGTAGGCGGCTGCCGTGTTCCCCGCCTGCAGCTCGGCGGCGCCAGCCAGAAACGTGACCTGGCCCAGCGTGTATTCCGTCACGGCTATCTCCGCAATGGCGTCATAGTGGGCAATTGCCTGGGCGTAATTGCTATCTTCCATATAGGCGGCGGCTAAGGTCTGGTGCAGCGCTACCTGCGTCAGGCGGTGCGCGGGCGCGGCGGCGGCGGCTTCATAGGCGGTCAGCGCCCCGGCGCGGTCAGCCAGGAGCAGGCGGCAGGCGGCTATGCGCGGCTGTACGTAGGCAGCCATGCCTCGATTGGCTGCCAGGTACGTTTCATAGGCGGCAATGGCTGCCCCGCAATCTCCCTGGCTTTCCAGGGCCACAGCCAGCAAAAAGCTGGCGGCTTGCGGGTGCGCCGGGGACGAGGCGGCGACAGCGGGCGTGACGGTGAGGGTGGCGGAGATGGTCGCGGTGTTGGTGACGGTTGTTGCCGGCATTTGCGGCGCAGCGTCATGCGTCTCGTCCAGATAGGTTGCCAAAACGTCGCCCGCTTCTGCCCACATTTCCAGACCCAGATACGCCTGCGCCAGACCGTAACGAGCCGTTTGCGCATCGGCGGCGGGCAGCGCGTTTGCTGCCAGGCTGGCTTGAAAGGCGTCCCTGGCGGCGGCGTAATCTTGGTGGCCCAGCGCCGTTTGCGCCCGCGCCAGCCAGACTGCCGGCAGCGGCGTAGCCGTAGGCGACAGAGTTGGGCTGGGGGTCACAGTAATGGTGGGCGTTGCTGGCGTAGTCGCGGTGGCGGCAGCCGCAGCCGTTGTCGTAACCAGGGGCGTTGGCGGCAGCGTTTGCCCAGGCAGGGTCGGGGGGGACTGGGCGACCAGGGTGGGGGTGGGGCGCAGCGTGGGCGCAGGCGGCGTGAAAGAGGCGACTTCTTCTCCTTCGGCGCAGCCCACCAGCCAGATCAGCGCCAGCAGGAATCCCAGAATGCGCCTGGACAGGCTTATGATGATCTCATTCATTGCGTCAGACATTAGCCGTCTATTCTACTCATCTGGCGGCTCGTGTTGGCGACCCGTAGTCAAATCGTTGGCAAACGATCAACAACTCTTAATGAAAGG
>CAYQYJ010000285.1:2812-5362 GCA_964421605.1 uncultured Ardenticatenaceae bacterium
CTGGCAATTTGATTCACTTGATCCAGCAAAGGGCGCGTCTGGTTGATCGTTTGCGCCAGATTCACAGCCGCCGCTCCTACCGTTTCCATGCTGCCGTTCACATCTCCGACAGTTGTTTCGGTCAAGTCCAGCGTATCCAACACGGTGTCCAGACTGCCCGACACCCGCTGCAGACTCTGATCCAGCGCCTGGCCCACATTGTCCACCAGGCGCCGCGTCACCAGCGCCCCGCCGATGCTCAATGCCACGCCTGAAAGGCCTATAAACAACATAAAAAAGCCTAAAATTCGTCTGATCATGTCCATTCTCCCTTTTGTTAATGCCTATTTGTCATCTGATTCAGAAACCGAGTTTTTTGGAAAAACTCGGTTTCTACCGTTACTGCTACCGCGCCAATGTCATTAAGGTGACGGTGGCTTTGGCGACCAGTTTGCGTTCGTTTTGCTGGTGCGCGTAGACCTCCGACTCGGTTACGGTCAGGGTGCGCCCTGGTTTTAACACCTGGGCGCGACAGGTCAGGCGCTGGCCCTGGGCTGCCCGCAGCAGGTTAATCTTAAACTCGACGGTCAGCACGTATTCATTGGGCCGGACCAGGGTGGCGGCCGCAGCGCCGGCGGTGTGGTCAGCCATAGTAGCCTGGACGCCAGCGTGGATCAAGCCGTCTTGCTGCCAGTGGCGGCGGGCGACTTCCAGGGTGGATTCGCACCAGCCGGGACCAAGGTCAGCCAGTTGAATGCCCACGTCGGCGATGAAGGCCGCCTGCGCGAAAACTTGCCGCGCCAGCGATTGGTAATCAGGGTTCTGGGGGTTCATGGCGTAGTCTCAAGTGGGGGTTGAAAAACGGCGCCGCTAAAGCCTGTAATTTCCAGGTTGGACAGGGCAGCCGTCATAGCGGCGCGATCCACGGGCCCGGATTGCGCGGCGCGTTCCAGGGCGGCGCGGAGTAGTTGGAAGGCGTCGTAAGCTGCGCCCGCATAGGGGCCGGGTTGTTCGTCAAAGGGGGTGACAGCGGTATAGGCGGCGTGGAAAGATGCCGGCAGTTCCTCTGGCGGCGTTGGCTGCAAGGGGAAGACACCCCCAGGCAGCAGCGGCAGCCCCGCCTGCGCGTAGATTGTCGCCGCGGCGGCAGTGGTTGGCGGCAGCCAGTGCCCGATGACGGCTACCACCATGGGATCCAGGGCCAGGGAGGCGGCTGCCTGCTGCGCCAGTTCCGGATCGCCCGCGTCGTCTAGAGCGACCAGTTCAACGCGGTAGCCGCCTACGCCGCCCGCCAGGTTTATTTCACGCACAGCCAGACGGGCGCTGTAAATCACGTCATACCCCAGGGCGCGGCGCTGCCCTTCAAACGGGGCGACCAGGCCAATTTTGACCACGGGCGCCGTCCCGCCGCAGCTGACCAGGCCCCATAGCAACAGACACCATAACCCGGCCTGGATGCGACTCACAGCCCTATAGGGGCGGGGCTCAGCGGCAGTTAGCCACATTGATCAGATGCTCCTCATAGGTCACGCTGAAAATGTGCAGACCAGGGGCGTTGGGATCGCAGCCGGCTACAAAGAACAGATAGTTCGTTTGCGCTGGCTGGGCTACGGCTTGCAGCGAGGCCAGACCCGGATTGGCGATAGGACCTGGCGGCAAACCGGGGTACAGGTAGGTGTTATAGGGCGAATCCAGAGCCAGATCGGCGACAGACAGGGGCGACTTCCACCAGGCGCCGTCTGGCTGTTGACCGACGGCGTATTGCACGGTGGGATCAGCATCCAGCTTCATGCCTTGCGCCAGGCGGTTGAGAAAAACGCTGGCGACCAGGGGGCGCTCGGCGTCCACGACGGCTTCCCGCTCCACAATGGCGGCCAGGCTAACCGCCTGCGTCAGCGACAGACCAGCGGTGCCATATGCCTGGCGCATGGGGGGCGTGACGCGGCGGCCAAAGTTTTGCAGCATCAGGTCTATCAGGTAGGCGGCATCGGCATCCAGGGGCAGGCGGTAGGTGTCGGGGAACAGGTAACCTTCCAGGGAGGCAACCTCTGCGCTTAGGAAATCGTAGCCGGATAAGTCAAAGGGGGCGCGCTGCTGCACAATTGCCAGGAATTGGGCGGCGTCTATCTGGGCGGGTTGGGTTTGCGCCAGGTAGTGGGCCATTTCCTCGCTGCGCCACCCTTCGAGAAAACGCAGCGTCACGTCTTGTCCGGCAGCATTCGACAGGATTGCCGCCAATTCAGGTATGGTTGTGCCGGCATCAATCGTATACACCCCCGCTTCCAGGTTGGCGTCCAGGCCATAGTAGCGGACGTAGTTGACGAACAGTTGCGTATTGGCGAGCAGCCCTTGCGCTGCCAGGTTAGCAGCGATGGCGTTGGCGGTTTCGCCGGGGGCGATGGTGAAGGCGACGACGGCCGGCGCGGCGCCAGTGGCCGTCGCTGCGCCAGTGGCCGTTGCTGCGACGGCGGGCCGGCTTAGTTCGGCGGCGTGCAATCCCAGGTAGCCTTGCAAGTAAAAGTATTCGACGGGATTCAAGTTGACGTTGCCCTGGTCTATATGCACCTGCGC
>CAYQYJ010000286.1:0-5354 GCA_964421605.1 uncultured Ardenticatenaceae bacterium
GCGGCGTTCCAGGAGGGCGTTGGTGGCGACGGTGCTGCCGTGGATGATGCCGGCAGATGCCGGCACATCCAACTGCACAATACCCGCCAGAACGGCCCGCGATGGATCGTCCGGGGTGCTCAATTCCTTGTGAATGCGCAGGCTCTGCCCATCCCACCAGACAAAATCGGTGAAAGTGCCGCCCGTGTCGATGCCAGTGCGCAATTGCTGTTCCTTTGAAAATAGTGATCAGTGACCAGTGGTCAGTGGTCAGTGGTGGTCAGAATGGATTGGATTTTATCATGCTGGGCGGCGGCGGCATAGTAAGCGGGTGGGGTGTCGTAGGTTGGGCGCTGCTTTTGCATCTAGCGGGCGGATGGACGCGGCATATAATGGACAGATAGGAGTTGAGAACTATGATGCCTATGGGACGTTTCCTGCGCCTGTCGTTTGTTCTGTTGTTGCCGGGCCTGGTCGGTTGTTTGCCGCAGACGTTGGAGCCGGGGGCGGTTATGCCGTTGGCGGCTACGGCGACTTTGCCCGCTCCGCTGATAACGCTTGTGCCGCAGCCGACAGAGACGGCGACGGAGACGCCGCCGCCGACAATCATGCCGCAGCCCACGCCAACGCTGCCCGCCACGCCTACGCCGGCGCGGCTGCCGACTGTCTCACCTACGGCTGTGGTCACGAGTACGCTCATGCCTACGGTGACTGTGACGGCGCTGCCGACGGCTACTGGCACGGCAGCGTCACCCACGCCATTCCCACTGCCCACGTTTACGCCAGAGACGCCAGCGCCCACGGCTGTGCCGGCAGAGATAACGCCCCTGCCCTATAACTGCTACGACGTCAGCGCCGTGCCTCTACTCGAATGTCAGGCGCTGCTAGACCTGTATCTGGCAGCCAATGGCTGGGGATGGCAGCGCGCAGATGGCTGGCTGGTCACAAACGACCCGTGCGCCTGGTACGGGATCACCTGCGTGGAAGGGCAGGTGGCGAGCCTTGACCTGAGCAACAACCAGTTAACGGGCATGATACCGCCATCCATTGGCAATCTGACGCAGTTGACGTTCCTGGGGCTCAACGTTAACAATCTGAGCGGGTTCATCCCGCCAGAATTGGGCAACCTGACCAGGCTGAATTACCTGTATCTGTCCGTCAACCAGTTGCAAGGCTCTATTCCGGCGCAGTTGGGACAATTGAGCGAGTTGCGCGCCTTGTGGTTGGGGTATAATCAGTTAACAGGCGGGCTGCCGCCAGAGATGGGGCAGATGACGCAGTTGTTCCAGTTATTTGTGTCGGATAACCAGTTGACTGGGAGCCTGCCTGCCGAACTGGGCAATTTGCGCAGTTTATTGGAACTGAGCGTGGCGGAGAATCCGGCACTGGCTGGGCCGCTGCCCAATAGTTTGTTGGGGCTGCATCTGGCGACGTTTCAGTATCAGGGGACAGGGTTGTGCGCGCCAGGGGATGCGAATTTTCAGGCGTGGCTGGCGGCTATTGGCGGTTTGATGGGCAGCGGTCTGGTGTGTCCATAGAAGTTGCGTCACCACACAGGTACGATACACTCATAGATGAAGGACGGGCAGGGATGCCCATCCCACGTATTTCTAGAGGAGGAAAAGATGGCGCGAAGAAAACAGACGCGAGGCAAATGCGTTTTTTGTGGAAAGGAAATGACGAGGGGAGGGTTGGTAAAACATCTGGCTGCCTGCGCTGAGCGCAGCCAGGCGATAGCGAAGGCTGACCAGGGGAGTGGCAAAACGGGAACGCTCTATCATTTACAGGTGCAGGATGCCTGGCAAGGCGTCTACTGGCTGCACCTGGAGATGGATGGCGCAGCCACGCTGAAAGATCTGGACCATTACCTGCGGGCAATATGGCTGGAATGTTGTGGGCATTTGAGCCAGTTTTCTGTGGGCGGCTGGAGCGGTCAAGAAATACCTATGTCCAGAAAGATAGAACGGGTCTTTGCCCCGAATGTGACGCTGACGCACATTTACGATTTTGGCACTTCGTCGGAAACGTTGGTGAAAATGGCGGGCATACGGGAGGGTAAGCCGCTGACAAAACATCCCATTGTGTTGATGGCGCGGAATGATCCGCCAGAAGAGAAGTGTATCGTATGCGGGCAGCCGGCTACCTGGTTGTGTCTGCAGTGCGTAAGCGAGTATAACGAATGGGGAACACTGTGTGATGAACATGTGGCGGAGCATCCGCATGATGATTATGGAGAACCGATACCCGTGGTAAACTCGCCGCGGATTGGCCTGTGTGGATATGAGGGACCGGCAGATCCGCCGTATTGAGATTGAGGACGGATACCGCTAACTAAGGGGTAGGTGTGATAGGCATTGAGCGGTTGCAGGCGTATTTGCGGCATAGCGCGCAGCAGCAGTATGAAGCGGTGCGGCTGTCGCCGTTTACGCTTTTTTGCCATCCAGAGGATGCTTTTCCCCATTTCAACTATGCCATTCCCGACGAGCCGGTGACGGGGGATGTGGCCGGGCCGCTGGCGGAAGTGCGGGCAGCGTGCGCGGCGCGGGGACGCCTGCCGCGTTTTGAATTTGTGGAAGCGTTTGCGCCAGAACTGGGGGCGCAGCTTGTGGCTGCCGGGTTTGTGTTGGAGGGGCGCTTCCCTTTTATGCTTTGTACGCCGCAGACCTGGCAGGCTGCGCCCGCGGTGACGGGGCTGGCGGTGGCGCAAGTGGGGCCTGATGCGCCTTTGGGTGACGTGCGCGATGTGGTGATGGTGCAGCAGCGCGGTTTTGGCGTGGGGGATGAATTGCCTACAGAGGAGGAGGCGGAGCGTTTTCGTTTGCTGCTGCGGCACAATGTGACATTTCTAGGGCGCGTGACGGGGCAGGCGGCGTGCGTGGCTTCGTTTACGACGCCGTATGATGGGTTGGCGGAAATTGCCGGCATTGCCACCCTGCCCACCTATCGTCGTCGCGGCCTGGCCTCGGCTCTGACCAGTCTGGCGACACAGGCGGCTTTTGCGCAGGGCGCATCAGCTGTTTTTCTCAGCGCGGCGGATGAACGGGCTGGTCGTCTTTACCAAAGGCTGGGCTTCCAACCTTTCGCGCATCTGCTGGCTTACCGCCAGCCAGATTTAGCCGCCGATGCCGCGCAGGTAGAGCAGGTACATGCCCGCCAGGTAGCAGACGATGATGATGAGCGCATCCAGTTCAACAATGAACAGCTTGCGCTCAATGCGGGCCAGGTTGCCGATAACGGCCAGGCAGGTGAGCAAGACGCCCAATAGGGCTACCATGACAAAGCTGGGGTCAATTGCACCCAGAAGACGGCCGGGCGTGTAGAAGAAATCCGAGATGCCCATCCCCAGCATGTTAAATATGGAGGAGCCAAACAGATTGCCCACCGCGAGTTCTGGCGAACCCAGGCGCACGGCGGCCCAGGCTGCCAGCAGTTCGGGCAGGGACGTGACCAGGCTGAGGAGGGACGTACCGACAAACGTGGCACCTACCCCTGTTTGGGTGGCAATGTCGGTGCTGGCTTTGACCAGCAGGGGCACGACCAGCACCAGGGCGGCGGCGGACGCGGTGAAGCCAATCAGGCCGCGCCGCAACGATGGGAAGCCAGGGGCGATCAGAATTTCTGGCTCTGCGCCAGCAGCCATGATGAGGCGTCCTTCTTTTTGCACCAGCCACACGCCGCCAAAGTAGAGGGCGATGATGATCAGGCTGTCTACACCCACCCAGCCGATAGCCAGGGGGAGATTACCCATGATGAAAATGGCCATCAGCGTCATCAAGAGGATACCTATAATGGCGGTGAGGGTGTGCGTGAGGGCGACGGAGCGCAGCAAGGGGACCTGGTAGTTCAACAGGTCTACCAGGGCCAGCAGGACGATATTGACCATATTGCTGCCCAGAAAATTGCCGGCAGCCAGGTCGGGTACACCTTGTTGAAAGGCGCTAATGGAGGCGATGAGTTCGGGCAGGGAGGTGGCGCCGGCCAGTAAAATTGTGCCCACAAAGAGACCACCGAAACGGGTGCGGACGGCGATGACGTCGCTGTATTTTGCCAGTTGGTTGGCAGCGTAGACGACGACGGCTGAGGTAAGCAGGAAGATTAGAGCGGGAGAGAGTTGTATCATGGGAGGGGGGATCAGGCGTTGCCGGCATTTTCTTTGGACAAACCCCAGACGCGGGCCACGGGTAGAGCGCAAATCAGGCCTGTGTTTGGGGCGCTAAGGCTGCCCAGAATGTTTTCGACAGCGGTGGCAGCGGCTTCGGCAAGTTCCAGAGAGTCAATTATGGCAAACAGGGTGTGGTGACCGACGGGGGGCGCGCCGAGAAGCTGGCTGAATCCCGCCATCATGGGGCGGGCCTGGGTGCGCATCAGAACGCGGTTGACGCCTGTGCTTTCCAGGATGGTGATGCCGGCAATGCCGGCATTGCGCCACGCTTCCAACACCTCATTTAGCTTCGTGCTATCGTCCAAAACCATCATCAATAAGTACATGACAAGCCTCACGAGTGAGCAACGGTTGACGCCGCGCCTGGGATTTAGGAAAGCGGGCGATCTTTGGCCTGTTTGTAGGTCTGGCGCGCCTGCTGGCTTTGCCGTAACCAGGCGCGCAGTCCAGCCTCATCTTCATTTTGCAGCAGTTGGTGCAACTGCGCCAGCCCGTCACGGAAATTTTGCAGATTTTGCAGCACGGCGACGCGGTTGGTAAGCAGAATGTCCAGCATCATGTCGGGGTCTGTGCCGGCAAGCCGCGTCGTATCCCGCAGCCCGGGGCCGCTGACGGACCAAACGCGCGCCTCTTTGGCGGCAGCGGCTGCCGTTTGTTGCATCAGCGCCGCTGCTGCCAGGTAGGGCACATGGCTGGTGATGGCTACAACCTGGTCGTGAACGTCCGCAGCCATGAACAACGCCTGCGCCCCAATCCAGTTTACCACCTGGGCGGCGACGGTAGTCACAGCAGGGGTGGTGCGGGCGGTGGGGCAGAGGACAAAGGTTTGACCGTGGTACAGGTCGGGGGCGGCGGCGGCCAATCCGGCGGTTTCTTTGCCGCACATGGGATGCCCGCCGATGGCGGCGAATGGCGCGGGCAAGCTATCCATGGCGGCGCAAATGGCTTGCTTGGTACTGCCCAGGTCTAGAACCTGGCAGCCATTGGGTCGCGCCTGGGGGAGTTCAGCTAACAGGCGCAAGATGGCGCGCACGGGGGTTGCCAGGATTACCAGGTCTGCTGTTTGCACGCCGGTGGTGAAGTCGGTTGTGCCGGCATCAATCACCCCTGCCGCCAACGCGGTCGCCACAGCTTGCGCATCCCGATCCACGCCTACCAGCCGGGGCCCATGCGCCCGCAACGCCCCCGCCAGCGACCCGCCCATCAGCCCCAG
>CAYQYJ010000287.1:0-5324 GCA_964421605.1 uncultured Ardenticatenaceae bacterium
TGGTGGTCGCTTTCTTCATAGGCGACGTTGCTATGGATGAAGCTGCGGTCGTCTTTTGCCAGGAGGACGACGTCTGACTCAATGGTGCGGGCGGGCATCAGGTACAGGCCGGAACTAAGGCGGCAGTGGTGGCCCACACATCCACCCAGGACGATCATGCCTGTTTCTTCCAGCCCTTGCTTGCCATAAGCGCGCAGCGGGGCGGGGACGACGTTGAAGTCGGTGAATGTGCTGCCTGCGCCAATGAACGAATCGCGCCCAACTACACACAGTTGGAGGCACGTGTTTTGGGCTACCATGGATCGTTCCATGAGCGTTGTCATGAAGAGGGACGCCCGGAACGGCAGGAAGCAACCATCCCCCACGACGCTGAGCATTAGCTGGCAGCCCTGGGTAATGTTCACGTTGTTGCCAATGATACAGTTGTCAATGACCACGCCAGGCCCGATGGTGACGTTGTTGCCAATGGTGGTCATGCCGTGAATCGTGGCGGTGGGGTCAATGTTCACGTTGCTGCCGACTTGAACCACTTCGGAGGTATCCAGCACCTGCCGTTGTTCCAGAATGGCCCGGAATAAGATGCGCAGCTTGAAGCGCCAATCCCGGTCCACTTTTTCTTCGGTGATGATGCCGCGGGCAAAGACGCCAAAGAGCACGTCTATGATAAAAACGTGTATCCAGCTTTCCAGGGAGACGAACGCTTTGCGCGGTAGCTGGTAAACCAGGTCGCCCGTTTCTGTGGCCATGTAAGGGGGGACGTGGTAATAGCCAATTTCGCGCGATTCGGTGTCAATGACCAGCGGCCTGGCTACGAAGCTTTGGGAGATGCCCTGCGGCAGGTACCACATTTCTGCCAGCGCCAGGTCGCCTTGCCGTTGAAATGAGTGCGCCAGGGGCAGCATGTGCGCGGCTACGGCGGGATCGTCGGCGCGGAAAGCCAGCCGCACGGGTTGGCGCGCGGCGCGGGCGCGGGCAATGAATTCGTCAATCAGGGCTTTGTTGAAGAAGATGTTGTCTCGATGGGCCAGCGCTTCGACTTTTTCGTGCCCTTCGGCGCGTTGGGCGATGTCCCAGTCCGGGTATTCGCGCTCTTCGGTGGTGTATGGACTGAGGATGTCGCGTTGGTGCAGCCATAGGGGCTTATTCAGCACGCGCAGGTCACGGGCAGGTTCGTTGAAAGGATGGATGTAGCTGTTTTCGGTAATAATGACCCGTCTCATGCCTGGTTTCCGGTCTGATCTGCGGCAGGCGCTTCTGCGTCATTGAGAAAAGCGGTGAGGGTTTGCAAGAATCTGTCGGGTTCATCCGCCATAGGAAAATGGCGCGAGCGTTCCATCCAGGTGATTTGGGCGGCGTCTACGCAGCGGGACAGAATGTGGCCATTGGCAGGGGAGACGATGTTGTCGCGTACACCGTAGATGCCGAGGATGGGGATGCACAATGCCGGCAGTTCCCCCACCAGATTCGTCTCGCGCAAGTCGCCAATGCTGCGAAAGAAAGATTCCAGACTGGCCCGCTGCACGTCACGGAAGATCATCTGGCGCACATTTTTAGAATCCCGCGCCAGCAGCAGACGCATAATGGTGGAAAGAATCAACGGGTATCGCCATACAAGCTGGGCGATCCACCCGTATCCCGCCAACTTGAGGAAAAAATTCAGCGAACTACCTACTACAGGTGAGCCGACGACGGCGACTTTGCGAATGCGTTCAGGATGACCGAGGGCCAGTTGCAAGGCCACTGTCCCGCCCATGGAATGCCCGGCTACAGGGGCAGACACAATGCCCAGCGATTCCATGAACTGGTTGACCATTTCGACGTAGCTCTTGATGGCAAACGACGAGGCGACTCCTTTGGTAGAATCTCCAAACCCCCAAAAATCCAGGGCGTAGACGCGATATTGGCCGGTTTGCGCCAGGGCAAACATGGAATCACGCCATACATCCCACGAATTGATCCAGCCATGCAAGAGGATGATAGGTTGTCCGCGACCAATTGATTCGTAGTGTAAGATCCCTTGATCTGTGACAATCGAGCTCACGCTGGCCTCAGTCTAGCGCCTGGCTTTCAATCGGGTGCGTTACACCTCCGAAGTAGGCGGACACGCTCAAGCAGCTTCGCTTTCTTCTAATTGATCTAAAATCGAATAGAGTAAAGCGAGCAGAACTTCTTTGACGCTTTCTTTGTCCAGAGCTACGCAGGGCAGCACTTTCACATCGGGGTCCAGGCGCAGGATAATACGCAGATCTTCAGGTTCCCAGGCGTCTTCGTGGTCTTGCTTGTTGGCGGCGACGACGTATGGCGTGGCCGAGAAATCCTTGAACGTTTCCAGAATGCGTTTGGCTTCCCGAAAAGTTTCTGGTTTTGTGCTGTCAACCAGAACCACAAAACCAAGCATTCCTTCGGACAATATTTCCCACATGAAGTCAAAACGTCGCTGTCCGGGTGTGCCAAAAAGGTAGAGGATGATGTCTTCCTCTGCGTCGTTTTCTTTGGCGACGGTGATACGGCCAAAATCCATGGCTACTGTCGTTGTTTCTTTGACCTTTTCGGCGACGCTGGTGATTTTGCGTTCGGTAGAGACAACATCAATTTCACTGATGGAGCCTATAAATTCTGTTTTGCCGGCAGCAAACGGGCCAGTGATCACCATTTTGACGACTTGCATGAGACCTTCTGTAGCAATACCAGTCTTTACAGACTGCGAATACGGTTGATGAGACGCCGGACAACGGAACCTTTGACGGCAGGTTCCATGGGCTTAGGTTCTGGCACGGCGCGCTGCTTATCAGCCTGGGGGAGCGGCGTGAGGGGCGCCGGTCTGGCCTGCGGCACAATTTCAATCAAACCCGCTTGTAGCAAGCCGTACACAATCCGCCGGATTTCAAAATCACTGAGATTGTTGGCTTTGCCAATCTGGCGGATAGTGTTGCGCGGGTTAATGAACGAAACGACGCGCCACTCCTGCACCGTCAAATTGATGTTACGCAGGCGGGCATCTGGCTTGTCGGTAAAGCGGAGGGAAATGTCCAGGTCGGGCAGCTCTTCTTGCAGCCGTTCCCATTCCTTCAGCCGGCGGCTACCCTCCATAATGACGCTTTCCAGGTCAATGGGAATGGTAATGCGGTCTCCTGGCGGCAGTTGGTTGGCGTCAAAGCGGAACAGCCCATCGCTCCAGGTAAAGAGTTTGTAGACGGTGTCCAGGATGTTTTGGCGCACGCTTTGAATGATGTCGCTTTGGGTCACGTAAGCAGCCTGGATCAGGAGGTGCCCCAGTTGCTTTTCGCTGGTTCCCTGGGCGCGCTGCTCAATGAAACGCGCCTGTTCGGCAGACAATTTGCCGGCCCGCTGCAGCACCGCCGCCAGATTGCCGTTGCTGGACTCGCCCATGGCAGCATAAATGAGCTTGCCGCCGCGAAACGACATCTGCGCCATCTCTTCGCTATGGATGGTGAGCGTGCCTGTCTTGCGGGCCAGATTGATTAGATTGAGAAGCTGCGTTGTTGAAAAATCGCGCAGATTGCCTTTTAGGGCCATAGTGGTAGCTCTGCCTGGTGTAAAGTGTATCCCACTACTTGATTGAGGGTCATTACTGGAATCCAGTTACATGCCAGGCCTATTTTGCCACAGAAGGAAGCAAGTTGTGGTCATGCACTTGACTTTATGTTGTGACCAACATTAGTCTGGCATTATACCTGTAGCCAATAGGGGCGTCAAACCATTTTATGTCACATAAAACCTGGATGCCAGCACAGAAACCCCGATTTGATGCTTTATTTAAGCGTGTGTCGCGCAAATGACAATGGTACTTTTTGACCGATTTGGGGCGCGGCATTACAATACCGCTTTATGGGCGCGCGGGGCGGTGGCGAAAAGGCAGACGCAGCGGACTTAAAATCCGCCGGGGGTGACTCCGTGTGGGTTCGAATCCCACCCGCCCTACAGCCGCAAGTTTGGGAAAACAGCCCGCCTGGTTGGGCTGTTTTTGTTTCTGGGAAGGGCGCATCGTGATCGGGCGTGATGAAGGTGTGATTTTGGCGGCGTTGAACCGTTTTTGGGAGGAGACGGCGGCGGCGTTTCCGGCGCTGTCTGCGGCATCGCCCCTGGTTGTAGGCGTATCCGGCGGGCCAGATTCTGTGGCTCTGTGGCACGCGCTGGTCCACTCCGGGCTGCA
Organism: uncultured Ardenticatenaceae bacterium; assembly: GCA_964421605.1. Taxonomy (GTDB): domain Bacteria; phylum Chloroflexota; class Anaerolineae; order Promineifilales; family Promineifilaceae; genus JAGVTM01. Next base: position 4,175 of record CAYQYJ010000287.1, read on the forward strand.
CCCACCGGCTAACCTGGTAGCCGCTTACCTGGATCATGGCTGGCGGCCCGCTGCCCGCGCCGAGGCGGCGTTTGTGGCGGCGTTGGCGGGGCAAACGGGCAGCCGTTTTCGCACAGCGCAAGCCGATGTGCCGGCGCTGGCGCGCGCGCGCGGTCTGACGCTGGAAGAAGCGGCGCGGGAAAGTCGCTATGATTTTCTGGCGCAGGCGGCGCAGGCAGAAGGTGCCGCTTTTGTTCTGGCGGCGCATCATGCCGACGACCAGGCGGAAACAGTGTTGATGCACCTGCTGCGGGGAGCGGGCATGGCGGGTTTGCGGGGGATGCTGCCGGCATCGCCGCTGCCCCGCGCGCCTCATATTACTTTGCTGCGCCCCTTGTTATCCGTCAAGCGAGCCGATATTGAAGCGTATTGCCGGCAGCACGCCTTGCCAACCCTGCTAGATGAATCGAACCTGGACACGCGCCATTACCGCAACCGGTTACGCCATGAACTGCTGCCGCTGTTGGCGGAGTATAACCCGCAGATTAGCGAGCGCTTGACTCATCTGGCGGCGCTGATGGCTGCTGATTATGAGTTGCTGCATGAAGCGTGCGCCCATCACTTTGCCCGGTTGCAGCGGCGACGTGGGGATGGCTGGCTAGAACTGGATTTGCCCGGCTGGCGGGCGCTGCCGTTGTCGCTGCGCCGCGGGCTGCTGCGTTATGCGGTAGGGCAGCTTCGCCCTGGCGGGCGCGACGTTGGTTTTAAGGCGATTGAACTGGCGCGCCAGACTGCCGAAGGGGGAGCGGTGGGCAAAGAGGCGGCGTTGCCTGGGGGCGTAACGCTGCGCGTAGGTTATCACGTTTTAGAACTGCTGGGGGATGATGCTATTTCCCCTGTGGCGCTGCCGCAGCTTGCCAGCGACGAGCCTGTCTGGCTGCCTCTGCCTGGTCGGGTGGCGTTAGGGAATGGGTGGGTATTGGAGAGCCAACGGCTGCAAAGCGTAGACCTGGCTGCGATTGCGCAAAACCCGGATCCGTGGCAGGCTGTGGTGCAACTGCCTGCCGGCACACCATTATGGCTGCGACCGCGTTTGCCTGGGGAGCGTTTTCAGCCGTTGGGGCTCAATGGACGTTCTACGTCGTTAAAGGAAGCGATGATTAACCGCAAA
>CAYQYJ010000288.1:0-5305 GCA_964421605.1 uncultured Ardenticatenaceae bacterium
CGTCGTGACCACGCCGCGCCAGAGCCAGGGCTACGGACAGGTTAGGGTGTACGCAGCCAGGAAAAGGTAAGGTCACAAACAGTATTTTTTTACTCATTGCTTGTCATTATTTTCGGCAAAGCTTCTCTGGATTTTTACCGCTATGACACAAAGAGCGCAAAGAAAAACGAGGGGGGAGCACTGCTCTCCATCATGGTGGCTGTCCGTCCTGCCTACGGCGGGGCTGACACCCATCACTGCTATTTTTCGCCCCTTTTGTCGGGTCGGTATGTGGCTTAAGACATCATCAGACCGCAATTGACGCCACCTGGGCTGCTAGAGGTTAGGTGGGCAACAACCATTTTTCCAGCAGGATATTGACTTTATCGGGCATCTCGCGCATGACGAGATGTCCGCCTTCGGCGATGAAATCCGCCGTTTGTGGGTGCAGGCGCTTAACAAAAGCGCGTCCATGTCGCGCAGGCAAGACCCGATTGGCGGCTCCCCAGACCACGTGCACAGGAGGAAAGCCGGCGGGTAAGGTTGTCTCGTCTATGGGGGCCAAACTGTACCAGTGGCTAAGCAGATTGACGAAGCAAGACATCTTACCAGGGCGCGTATACAGTTTGCGCAGATAATCCAGAAAAACAGGATCGGCCTGGCGAGGTTTGCCATGTTGGCTGCGAGCAATGAGGGCAGTCACCGCCCGATAGCGCATCAATCGTTCTACCCAGGGGGACAGACGGCGCGCCAGGCGGGGGCGACCAGAGAGCAGACGGTAGTTAAACGCCAGATTGCCGCCGCGGGCTGTGTGCGGCGTGGCGACGTTAAATAAGATGAGTTGTTGGACGCGCTGCGGGCAGCGAAGTCCATAACTCAGGGCCATGGTCGCCCCTGTACAGTTGCCGATGATGATGGGTGTTGGCAGTTCCAGGGCGTCTACAATTGCGCCTACCATGTCGGTGTAGAGCGTCAGGGTATAGTCCAGCGGGGGGCTGTCGGAAGCGCCGTATCCCAGGCTGTCAATGGCTATGACGCGGTGGGTTTGGGCAAAGTGCGCCAGTTGACCGTCCCAGATGTGGTGATCATTGCCGGCATTGTGTAAAAACAACAACGGCTGCCCCGTCCCTTGCTCATAATAGGCTACCTTATGCCCGTGAAAGAAGATAGTTCCCATAGACTCCAGGCTGACGCCCTCCCTTTTGATGATCCTGCCGGCATAATTTGCCAGCGATTCCCGTAGAATCTTGGCATTATGCCGCACGTCAACGGGAAACTTACCCTCATAAAACAAGACATCGCGCAGATCAAGCCCGCCAGGATAGCATTTCGCCAACTGCATCACTTCTTGCGCGACAGCCTGGCGCGCTGTCTGGTTTCTGTCCGCACAATCGTCGCCGGACTCAATCAGCAAAACCGGACGCTGCACAGCCGGCTGCAGCGTGGGAACGCCAACCAACGCGCATTTTCGATCGCCCAGATGCCCATTAAAAAATGGTTCAACCGCTTCCGCATAAACTATTCGGCGGCGCGTCTGGACCCGATTAGACAGGCGACCAAGATACCAGAGCGCGCCGCTGGCGTCTACGAAGCCCGCATCGCCCATGCGATGCCAGACTCGTCCCTGGTCATTGACCTTAGCGCGGCGCGTCATGGCAGGCTGATGCAAATAGGTCGAAGTCACCATAGGCCCTGACACACAAATCTCGCCAATTTCGCCCGGCGGCAGCGCCAGCCTTTCCTGCCACACGTCCAGGGGATCATCGGTTATGTCCATAACGGCATACCTGGCGCCCGCCGCCGCCAACCCCAAATAGATGCCCCGACCTGAGCGTATGGCTTCCACATGGCGCAAAATATCCCGTCCAGCCGCGTAGCAGATGGAGAGCGCTTCAGTGGCGCCATACATCGAGTAAACATCTCCATCGGGTTCAGCCAGGACACGATGGAGGCTCTGTATCAAATCAATGGGAAGGGGCGCGCCCGTTGTCAAAATCTTCTGCAAACCAGGAAGCTTGACGCCGCGACGGGCGCAATACTTAACCAGATTTGTCAGGATAGATAACTGCATAAAGGCCACCGTAGGTTGGTGCGTCTGGATAATGTCCAGCAGACCAGTCGGGTCGGCCTGGGCGGGATAACGCGGATCCAGGTCTGGGATAATAACGGAGTTGCCCATACCCATGAAGTAAAGCACAAACATGGGATGGCAGGAAAGACAAACATCATCTGGCTCCATGTGGAGGGCGTCCTTCATGCTGGCGACCACTGCCGCGGCATTGGCGGCAGTGTAAACCACCCCTTTGGGCATGCCCGTGCTGCCCGACGTAAAAACGATGGCTGCCGTATCGCTGGAAAGAAATGGGGATTGCTCCCTATCGGACTGTCTAACCAAAGAGCCTGTCGCTGGCGTAGCCGCCAACTGCCCGTTATCTATTACAATGGAGCGGGTAATGGTGCGCAAGGCGCGAGGGTAGCGTAAGCGGATGGCGTGCGCCAGGGGGGGACCAATGAGGGTCTGAGGAGCAGCCTGGGCGATACAGGCCAGTTTTTGCGCCCGCGCCGCGCCGGGATCAACCGCAATGGGCACAGCGCCAATGCGCCACAAAGCCAGGAAGATGGGCGGAAATTGCAGCGAAGGCTTCATTAAAACAAGCACAGGATCGGAACGTTTTATGCCGTCGCTGGCAAAACTCAGGGCATATTGTTCCATTAAAGCAGCGCAGTCTGGTAAGGAGAGGGCGCGGTATGAACGGGTGCGCGAGCGACCTGAGAGTTGGGACAGGATAAGGGTCGCGCCAGTTGCCTGCTGCGCAGCGGCGGAAAACTCCATCCCCAGGTTCAATGGCACGGCGCTGCCAGCCTGAAGATCGGGCCATGTATTGGCTAAGAAGGGCGTAGAAATCATCTGCTTTTATGGCAACAATCAGCAGTCATTCACGTGATTAGGCGGTGGTATAATCCCTATGCGGGTTGTCTGGCAAAAACTATTTATATGCTTCCCTGGCCTGGCAGCGAAACCACCGAAAATATATCACTAAATGACCAATTGGGCTAGATTTCGCGGAGTTCATGGATGAGAAAGGGATATCGTCAAAAAGCGTTGCAATTTGAGCCGGTTATTCTGGATGGGTTTGGCGACCGCCATAATAGTTGGGCCTGGTCGCTGCTGTGGTGGAAGGGTAAGTTATACGCGACCACCAATCGCGCTTTTTATTGCGTGGAGCAGGCGGGATTAAATTACCATTTTCCGCTGTTGGTGCGCTATCCACCGCGCGACCCGGACGTGGAATGCGCGCCCGATTTTAGCGATATGCCGCTGCAAGCGGAAATCTGGCGTTGGACGCCGCAAAGCGACGCCTGGGAGAGAGTTTACCAATCGCCGTTAACGGTACCCAACCCGCACCATCGCGGCAAGTTTTTGCCGCAAGCCATCGGCTTTCGCGGAATGACGGTTTTCACGGAGGCGGACGGCAGCGAAGCGTTGTATGTCTCCGGGGTGAATACGCGGTTTATGTTCCGGCCCGTGCCGCCGCCGCAGATTTTGCGCTCGACGGATGGGGAGACGTTTACGCCTGTGCCACAGGATGCCGGCACTTTCCTGGGCGACCTGGACGTGTGCAGCTTCCGCACCCCCCTTGTTTACCAGGGGCGGCTGTACGTACAGGCTGGCTCCGTGCGCGGCGAAGGCGTTTTGCTGGAATCCGCCAATCCGCGCGCGGGCAACGATGCGTTCCGCCAGATCACGCCGCCTGGGGTGCGCCTGTTTGATATGGCTGTGTTTGGCGACTATCTTTACCTGGGGCTGCGCTATACGGATAGAGGCTACGCCGTTTACAAAACCAAAGGAGGCGGCGACCCGTATTGCCAGCTTATTCCCGTGGTGACCGAAGGGGCGTACCACCCCGAACCGAGCATGAGCGTGATCAGCATGTGCGTCTTTCGTGACCGGCTGTACGTGGGCACAGATCGTCCGGGGGAGATTATTCGCATCAATCCCGACGATAGCTGGGACCTGGTGGTGGGCGCGGCGCGGCAGACGCCGCAGGGGTGGAAAGCGCCGCTTAGTTCGTTGGATGCCGGCTTTAGCAACTGGCTAAACGCCCACATCTGGCGCATGTATGTGCATCAGGATCGCCTGTACGTGGGAACCTGGAACATGAGCGCTTATTTCCGCCATTCCGCGGAAGCCGCCGCCATGCTGGAGCATCAATATGGTTTCGACCTATATACGACGGACGATGGCTGGCATTTCACGCCTGTGACTACCAACGGTTTCGGATATCCGTTTAACGAAGGGCTGCGCTCCTTTGCCACAACGCCTTACGGGTTGTATGTGGGCACGGTGAACGCCTGGTACGGGCTGCAAATCTGGCGGGGCGCGGCGCAGGGACCAGAGGAAACCAAGCCAGAGCCGCCGCAAGAAGTAGCTGTGGCCCGTCTCAACGGTCAAACGGTCGTTTCCTGGACGCCGGGTCAGGGCGCAGCCAGGTATCGCGTCTATCGGGCGTTGGTCAGCGACGAGCGGCGGCGCATCCGCACGAACAGATTATTGCGGCAGGTATTAAGAATGGCGCGGGGGTTGGTGAAGGTGATGCCTAATCTGTATCTGCCGGCAGCGCCCAGGCAGTTGTGGATTCCGGGTCAGTTCAGTCTGGTAGGGACGGCAGAGACGTGGTATTACGTGGATGAGACGGCGGAGGGGGATAAGCGGTATTTGTATAAGGTGGAGGGGGTGGATGATGCCGGCATTTCCGCCGCCCCCTCCAATATAACCGCTTACTCGCCAGACGCCGCGTCATTAGCGTTGACACAGGCAGCTATTCGCGCCCGCCTGGAGAAGGCGCTGGGGTCGGGCCACAGCGCGGCGCGGGCAGCGGTACAGCAAGTGACCGACAAAGTGGCAGCAGGGGAGAAAACACAGGCAGCGGCGCTGTTAACGCAGGTGATACAAGAGTTGGAAGGGGACAGAATAGACGACGCGCCCTCCGAAATCATCGTTCTGCTGCGAAAATGGCAGCGCCGCCTGGCGCTTAATCAGGCTGGCTTCATCTCGGACGCGCAGTTATAGATTACCAGACGTAACTATACAGGTGCGAGGCACTGGCCACAGGAGTTCCAACAGGCCAAAACCGTTCGGCCAGTGCCTTGCACCACCCTGAAGCTGAATAGTTACTACCAGACTACAAAAGCCTTTGAGACTTTTGTACTCTTTCGGGTGGGGTGGGATGCAGCGGGCAGGATGCAGCGGGCAGGATGCCCACGCCACGAGGGGCGGTTATGGCCCCATCATGCCTTCGCAGCGGGCACAGATGGGCATTAGACC
>CAYQYJ010000289.1:0-5284 GCA_964421605.1 uncultured Ardenticatenaceae bacterium
GACGGCGGGGTAGATTGGCAAAAGCTGGCGGAAACGACGGCGATGTCTACGCGCTTTTTGGATGATGTGGTGTCGGCGAATGCGTATGTGCCGGCAGTGCCCCAACTTAAAGAAGCGGCATTCCGGGCGCGGCGGATTGGGTTGGGCATTATGGGGCTGGCGGATTTGATGTATCATGCCGGCATTCGCTACGGTTCACGCACAGGGCAGGAGTTTGCAGCGCAAGTGATGGAATTTGTGCGCTTCCACTGCATGAAAACGAGCATTGAACTGGCTAAAGCGCATGGCGCGTTCCCCGCGATTAAGGGCAGCATTTACGACCCAGACGATTTGCAGTGGACGCCGCCGCAGCCATTGTTCCCGTATGAGCGGGATTTTGGGCGTCCGGCGCTGGATTGGGGAGATATAATAGCCGGCATCCGGCAGCACGGCATCCGCAACGCGGCGCAGACGACGGTGGCGCCCACGGGGACGATTGCTACGGTTTCCGGGTGTGAAGGGTATGGCTGTGAACCGGTATTTGCTCTGGCGTATATCCGGCATGTGAACGACAACGGCAAAGATTTACAGCTTACATATACCAGCCCCTTGTTTGAGAAGGCGCTGGTGCGGGCGGGGCTGGATCAGGCCACGCGGGCCAGGGTGGTCGAGTACGTGATGCAGCATGGAACCTGCCAGGATTTGACGGAACTGCCGGCAGCGCTGCGGCACGTGTTTGTGGTGTCGCAGGATATCACGGCGGAGGAACACGTCTATATGCAGGCGGCTATTCAGGCATTTGTGGACAACAGTTTGTCCAAGACGTGCAATTTCCCGGCCACGGCGCAGCCCGAAGACGTGGCTAAAGCGTACATGCTGGCCTGGGAGTTAGGGTGCAAAGGGTTGACGGTATACGTGACGGGTTCGCGGGAGAAGGTGGTGCTGGAAACGCACGCCACGAAAAAAGCCAAGGAGGGAGAAACAGCAGCCGGGTCAGAAACAGGGCTGAAAGCCCAGGCGGAAGCCAGGCAGCAGCCCACCTTGTGGTCGGCAGAAAGCAAAAAGCCGCGCCCTAAACTGTTGAAGGGAATCACGCATCGAATCACAACGCCGTTGGGCAATACTTATGTGACGATCAATGAAAATGGCGGCGACCAGCCGTTTGAAGTGTTCTTGCAGACTTCTAAAGCAGGCAGCGATACGGCGGCAGTGTCGGAGGCGATTGGGCGACTGATCAGTTACATTTTGCGTCTGTCGTCGCCGGTGACGCCGCGAGAGCGGTTGAAAGAAGTTGTGAAACAGTTGGGCGGCATTGGCGGCGGGCGGCCATTTGGCTTTGGCTCGAACCGCGTGTTGTCACTGCCGGACGGGGTGGCGCAGGCGTTGAATGATTATTTGTTAAACGTACCCCTGGCGGCAGGCAGCGGGCAGTCCAAAGCAGATATGCAGCGGCTGCCGATTGGCGATTTGTGCCCGGAGTGCGGCGAAGCGGCAGTGGTGAATGAAGAAGGCTGCCGTAAGTGTTATGCTTGTGGGTATAGTGAGTGTTGAGAGAAGGCAGAAGGCAGAAGATAGAAGGCAGGAATAAGAGGTTGGTAGCGGTGGGTGTCGGTCCTGTTGGCGGCGGGAGTGACACCCACTGCGGTTTATGGTGGCTGGAGCGCGTGGGGCGAGCGTAAATCTGACTTACAACTCAACTCATGTTAAACTAGGCGGCTGTGGGACAATTGGGCAAATTGTCCTGCGGCGGCAGCGATTTTGGAAAATCGCTCTACGAGAGGTAATGTTTTGCCGGCAGTTGCCAGGGCAAATGATTGGGATTAGCAAGTATGACAGATGAAACAAGTCGAAGAGGCAGGCGGCGGCAGCGTTCCGCAGAGAACAGGCGCATCTCGGCGCAGGGGCAAAAGTCGCTGCGGCGGGCGGTGGCTTATCTGCGACGTTATAAACGGTTGACGGCAGCCGCTTATGGGGCGCTGGTGCTGGCATTGGTGGCGCAGTTGGCGGTGCCGCAGTTCGTGCAGCGTATTATTGATTCGATTACGGTCAATGCAAACCGAAAAGACGTTTTGACAATGGCTCCCGAATTACAGGCAGAAGCGGCGGCTAAGTTGGGATTGGATCCCGCCAGTTTGCAAATTGACTTGAGCCAGGCGCCGCAGGCGCTGCTGTGGGGGATGGCGATTATTATTGCGCTGGCTCTGGTGCGCGGGGCGCTCTCCTTTGCCCAAAACTATCTGGTGCAGGTTTTGTCGGAAAATGTGGCTTTCGAGTTTCGCAACGACATTTTCGCCAAGATTCAGCGGCTCAGCTTTAGCTATCATGATCGCAACCAGACAGGGCAGTTAATGATCCGGGCCACGGATGACGTGGAGAAGCTGCGGGCCTTTATTGGGCGGGGGGTGCTGGTGGCGCTACAAGCGATCATGCTGCTGATTGGCACGCTGACGCTGCTGGTGGTGACAAATGTCCAGTTAACGCTGTTGGTGCTGCCGCTGCTGCCACTGACAATGGTGATGTTTGGGTTGTTTGGGTCCCGATCGCAGCCGTTGTTCCGCGAGGTGCAGCAGCGATTGTCTGGGGTGAACACGATATTGCAGGAGAATCTTGCCGGCATTAAAGTGGTACGCGCCTTTGCCAGCGAAGGGAGAGAAAACAGGCGCTTTAACAACAGCATTGATCGCCTGCTGGAGCAACGGCTGCTAATCAGTAAGGTTTTTGCCTTTCTCTTTCCGGGCATCTTCCTGATGGCTCTGCTGGCGCAGGCGGCTGTGCTTTATTTTGGCGGGCGGCAGATCATTGACGGGCTGTTGACCGTGGGGGAATGGCAAAAGTTTAGCCTGTACCTCACTTACCTCTTCCTGCCCATGGGTCAGCTTGGCTTTATTATCTCCATCACCGCGCAGGCGGCTACCAGCGCACAGCGGGTGTTTGAAATTCTGGACGCCAAGAATGACGTGGAAAATAAACCAGACGCCGTGGTTTTGGGCGAAATTGAAGGGCGGGTGCAGTTTGATCAGGTAACCTTCCGCTACTTTGCCAGCAGCGAGCCAGTGCTGCGAGACGTGAGCTTTACCGCCGAACCAGGGCAGACCATTGCGCTGCTAGGCTCCACAGGCAGCGGCAAGACAACGATCATCAACCTGATTCCGCGCTTCTACGACGCCAGTGAGGGCCGTATCCTGATTGATGGGCGGGACGTGCGAGATGTAACTATTGAGAGTCTGCGGCAGCGCATCGGCATTGTGCTGCAAGAAACGACCCTATTCAGCGGGACGATTCGGGACAACATTGCTTTTGGCCGTCCCGACGCCAGCGACGAGGACGTGATCGCCGCCGCTAAAGCGGCAGCGGCGCACGATTTCATCGTCTCCTTCCCCCAGGGGTATAACACGCCCGTGGGCGAGCGCGGCTCGACGTTGAGCGGCGGGCAAAAGCAGCGAGTGGCAATCGCCCGCGCCCTGCTGCTCGATCCCCATATCCTGATTCTGGACGACTCCACCAGCAGCGTGGACCTGAACACAGAGTACCAGATTCAGCAGGCATTAGACCGGTTGATGAAAGGGCGGACCAGCTTCGTCATCGCGCAGCGGATCAGCACTGTCATTAACGCCGACCAGATTCTGGTGTTAGATCAAGGCAGCGTGGCGGCTTGCGGCACGCATGAGGAACTGTTGGAAGAGAGTCCTATCTACGCCGAAATCTACAACTCCCAACTGCAAGCCTGACGCATGACACTACACCCCCCTCAATTTGTGAATAACCGCGCAGCCTGGGCTAACTGTTTGGACAGGCTGCAAGAGCAGCACAGGTTCGCCCTGGACCTGGAAGCAAACAGTCTTTACGCCTATCGGGAACAGATTTGCCTGATGCAGATTTCCATCCCGCAACAGGATTATGTGGTGGATCCTCTGGCAGGACTTGATTTTGAGGGGCTGGGTCGCCTGATTGAGAATGGGAACGTGGAGAAAGTTCTGCATTCGGCGGAGTATGACCTGATTCTGATGAAAAAGCAGTTTGGTTGGGAGATGGTCAATCTGTTCGACACGATGTGGGCGGCGCGGATATTGGGGTTTGCGCAGATGGGGCTGGCAAATATCCTGCAAGAACGGTACGGGGTGAAGCTGGACAAACGATACCAAAAAGCCAACTGGTGCCAGCGCCCTCTTTCGGCGGCGCAACTGGAATATGCGCAGAGCGATACCCATTTTTTGCTGGCGCTGCGGGACGACCTGGCGGCGGCGCTGCAAGCGGCGGGCTGTTGGGAAGAGGCGATGGAGTTGTTCGATGAACAGTGCCGCGTACACCCCAGTAATCAGACATTTGATCCCGATGGGTTCTGGTCGCTAAACGGTGCGCGAGAGTTGTCTCGCAGCCAGCAGGCAATTTTGCGCGCTCTGTACATTTTTCGGGAGCAAGAGGCGGAACGGCAAGATCGCCCGCCGTTCAAAGTGTTAGGAAATACCACGCTGCTGCACCTGGCGCAAAAAGCGCCCGGCAGCCTGGATGAGATGGTTGGGGCGCCGGGGATGAGCGCCGGACAGATCAGGCGGTACGGGAAACAGCTATTAGCTGTGATTCGCCAGGGACAACAGGATAAGCCGCCAACGCGCCCCTATCGCGGCCCGCGACTGCCAGAAGACGTGGTCAACCGGTATGAACTGCTGCACAACTGGCGCAAACAGCGGGCGCTGGCGCGCAAGGTGGAATCCGACGTGATTCTGAACCGGCAGACGCTCTGGGAACTGGCGCACGCCAACCCGCAGCAATGGAGCGACCTGGAGGCGATTGAGAGCCTGGGGCCATGGCGGCGAAATCACTATGGCGAGGAAATCTTGCGGGCGCTGCGAGAAAAATAGGGCGGCGCTATAGGGTCATGGACGTGAACGCTGCGGCGGCTGTCGTCCATTTTTATGGGTGAGTTTTGGCGTCTACGCGCCACAATTGGCCCGCAGGTGGCGTATAACCACCTATTTAAGGAGTTGGGAATGAAGATTCAATTTCATGGCGCGGTGCGCACGGTTACTGGTTCGCAGCATCTGGTCACCGTGAACGGGTACAAGATATTGCTAGACTGCGGCTTTTATCAAGGTAAACGGGCAGAGAGCTATGAACGGAATCTGCACCTGCCGTTTGAGGCGGCAGAGGTGGATGTGCTGGTGTTGTCGCACGCGCACATTGACCACAGCGGCAACATTCCCAATCTGGTGAAAAGCGGTTTTCGGGGGGATATTATTTGCACGTATGCCACGCGGGATTTGTGTACTATCATGTTGCGGGACAGCGCCAAAATCCAGGAGTCGGA
>CAYQYJ010000290.1:0-5263 GCA_964421605.1 uncultured Ardenticatenaceae bacterium
TATGGGCAATTTTGGGCGCAGACGCGCCCAAAATTGCCCGGCGCCGATGCCTTTTGCCCGTTTTGTGGAACCGAATAGGCGGTTGAAGCGATCACCACGATTTACCGGGGTGATACCGAATTTTACGAATGGCGCGAATTTTCTGATCACTGACCACTCGCCATTGTCTACTATTTACGAAGGAATGTCGGGCAAGGATGCCCAACCTACAGGAGATCGGCCTGGTCCACGGGCAGGCGGGTGACGCGCACGCCGCAGGCGTGGTAGATGGCGTTGCAGATGGCGGGCGTGGTGGGAATGGAGGAGAGTTCGCCTACGCCTTTGGCGCCATAGGGGCCGTCGGCGGTGGGGTCTTCGACGACCAGGGAGACAATTTCGGGCGTATGCTGGATGCCGGGGATTTTGTAGCGGGCAAAGGAGTCGGTAAAGGGGATGCCCTGCTCGACAATATATTCCTCGGTCAGGCAGTTGCCCAACCCCATCATGACGCCCCCCTCCACCTGACCTTGCAGCCCAACGGGGTTGATAGCGCGTCCAACATCATTGGCGGCTACCACTTTTAGCACGCGCACCAGGCCTGTTTCCAGGTCAACTTCCACCAGGGCAGCCTGGGTAGCGAAGCTGAAGGCAAAGTGCATGTCGCCGCCAGAACCTAACGGTTGGGTGGGGGGCGCTTCGTATTCGTAATAGGTGCGCGGCTCGCGCCCTTCCGCCAGCAGCCAGGCGACAGCCTGACCAAAGGGGATGGCGTGACCATTGCTGCGCAGCAAGCCTTCTTCGTAGCGCAAGGAACCTGGCGGCACGTCCAGGCGCTCGGCGACGACGCTGGTGATGCTCTGGCGTAGAATGCCGGCAGCCAACCGCGCCGCATTGCCAGTGACATAAGTCTGGCGGCTGGCGGTGGTGGGGCCGGCGTCTGGCGTCAGATCGGTGTCTGAGAGCAAAACGCGCACCTGGGCATAGGGCAACCCCAACTCTTCCGCCACGCATTGGGCGACGACGGTCACCAAGCCTTGACCGATTTCGGCGGCGCTGGTGCGGACGATGGCTGTGCCGTCGGGGAAGGCTTCTACAACGGCGGCGGCTTTGTCCGGCGCGCCGCCGCCTAGCCCCGTGTTCTTGTAACCGCAAGCCACCCCCCAGCCATAGGCTTTGCTACCCACACGCCACGACCAGCGCCAGTCGCTGCCGGCATGTTCCAGATAACGGCTGACCTCATCTATCGTCTCTACCAGGCCCACGCTCTCGCGCAGCGTTTGCCCGGTGGCGGTGGCGTGGCCTACTTGCAGGGCGTTGCGGCGGCGGAACGCCAGCGGGTCCAGACCCAACTGCTGCGCCAGAATGTCCATGTTTTGCTCGACAGCAAAGGCGGATTGGGTAACGCCAAAGCCGCGAAAAGCGCCGCTGGGGGGATTGTTGGTGTAAGCGGCGTAGCAGTCAATCCTGGCGTGCGGGATGTGGTATGGGCCGGTAGCGTGGGTAGTGGCGCGGGTCATCACCTTGTCGCTCAGGCTGGCGTATGCGCCGCCGTCTCCGTATAACTCGGCTTCCAGCGCCATCAGGCGACCGTCGCGGGTCGCGCCCGTCTTGAGGCGGATAGTGGTGGCGTGCCGCTTGGGATGGAACAGGAGCGATTCCTGGCGCGAATACAGCATTTTGACGGGGCGGTTGGTGCGCTGCGCCAGCAGGGCCACGTGAATCTGGGCGGCAATGTCTTCTTTGCCGCCAAAGCCACCGCCAACCAGCGGGCTAATAATGCGCACGGCAGCGTCCGGCAGGTTGAGGCAGGCGGCTACCTGGCTGCGGTCGGCGTAGGGGATTTGCGAACCAACGTAGATGGTCAGTTTGGGGTGGTGAGCGTCGTAGGCGGCGGGCACGCCGATGGCGCATTCCGGCTCCAGAAAGGCGTGTTCGGTGGTAGCCGTCTGGTAAACGCGCTCGACGATGACGTCGCTGCCGGCAAATCCCACCGCCACATCGCCATGCCGCACCTTAATGTGCTTCAACAAGTTGCCGCCGGGCCAGTTTTCGTGTACCAGGGGGGCGTCTGGTTGCAGCGCCTCTTGCGGGCTATCTACCACGGGCAGCGGCTCATAGGTCACCTGGATTAACTCCAGGGCGCGCGCGGCAATGGTGGGCGTATCGGCGGCGACGATGGCTACCGGATCGCCCAGGTAGCGCACTTTGTCCTGAGCCAGCGCGGGCCAGTCGTGGTAGACCAGGCCATGATTGAGACGTCCGGGCACATCGGCGCTGGTCAGCACGGCGTGGACGCCAGGTAGAGCGGCGGCGGGGGTAGCGTCCAGGGCGACAATACGGGCATGGGGGTAGGCGGCGCGCAAGGTAGCGCCGTAAAGCTGGTCGGGGAAGACAATATCATCGGTGTAGATGGCCTGACCGGTGACTTTGGCAATGACTTCGGGGCGCGGTACGGGCTGACCGACGACGGACAAGGGGCGGCGGCTGGCAGGGGCAACGATGGGAAGGGGGGGCGCGCCGCGCCCTATCTGGGCAGCGGAGCGAATGGCGCGCATAATGGCCGGGTAGCCAGCGCAGCGGCAGTAGGTGTCTTTGAGCGCGTCTTGAATGTCCTGGTCGCTGGGATCGGGGTTGGCGTCTAGCAAGGCTTTGGCGGTCATGATCAAGCCAGGGATACAGAAGCCGCACTGTACCGCGCCATGCCGCACAAATTCCGTCTGCAAGGGGTGCAGCCCGTCCAGGCTGGCGGGAATGAAGCCGCTGGTGCGGCTGGCGGCGCTGATGCGATTGGGCGCAGGCGTCAGGGTCGCCAGCGCTTCAATGGTGGTAACGTGTTTGCCGGCGCATTTCCAGGCGGGAAAAATACAGGAAAGCACGGGGACGCCTTCTACCAGGACGGTGCAAATGCCGCACTCCGCTTCATTACAACCGACTTTTGTGCCTGTCAATCCCAGATCGAGGCGCAGCAGTTCAGCCAGGGTACGCCCAGGGGGTACGTCAAGGTTTTGGGGGTGGCCGTTGACGGTAAGGAGCATGGGAGATCCTTGCGGGTGGGGAAAGAATAGTTAATGGGTGAATGGGTGAATGAGTGAATGGCTAATGGGCAAGAGTTCCGCCGCGGCGGCGCGGTGGGCGGCTAAGGGCAGCGTGCGGCGCAACAGGACGGCGATCATTTGCTGGCGGTAGGCAACGGTGGCGCGGTGTTTGCTGGGGCGCGGGCGCAGTTCGCTCTGGGCGGCAGCAATGCACGCTTCCAGGGCGTCCGGCAGACGGCGGCCCACCAGGGCGGCTTCAGCCTGGGCGGCGCGCTGCGGCGTGGGGGCCACCGGGCCCAGGCAGATGCGGGCGGCGGCAATGGGGCTGTGTGGGTCTGGCTGCGACAACTGCACCCAAACGGCGCAAGCGAGAATGGGCAGGGCCACGCCCTGGGGACGCATAACGCGGCTGAAGGCAGCGCCGCTGAGGGGGGCGACGGTAAAGCGAAAGCGGGTGAGCAGCGCGCGGCAGGGGTCGAAAGTGGGTTGGCCGGGGCCGGCAAACAGACTCAAAACGGGCTGCCAGGTTGTACGGGCGAGTTCGGCGAGTTCGGCTTCGGCGGCGAGGGCGATCAGGGCAGTTGTGCCATCGGCGGCAGGCAGGGCGTGGGCCACGTTGCCGCCCAAAGTGGCGACGTGGCGCACCTGGGGGCCGCCAATGACGCCGCAGCTTTCCACCAGGCAGGCAGCGCGCTCTTGCAGCAAGGCGGATTGCACAATCTGAGCGTGGGTGACGGCGGCGCCTACTTCCAGGTAATCGGCGCGGTGGGTGATGGCGGTCATGCCGGCAATCCCGGTGACATCCACCAGCGCTTGAATTTCGGGGCGGCGGCCCTGCTGTATTTCTAGCAGTAAATCCGTGCCGCCGGCTATCACGCGCGCCGCGCCATTGTGGGCTGCCAACAGACGCAGCGCTTCCGCTGCCGTTTCTGGCTGGTAATACGCCTGCCAGGCGCTAAAGGCGGGAGAAGTGGGATAGGTCGGCTTGTCCATATCGTTTCCTGCCAGGAAGGCCGCAGAACGGCAGCAGGCGCGCAGGCAAAGACTGGCAGCGTCAGACAAACAGGTCGCGGTTTTGTTGTACCCAGGCTACCAGATCGGCAATACCCTGGCGAGGGGAAATGGTGGGCTGCCAGTCCAGGGCGGCAGCAGCGCGGCGGATGTCAGCCACGAATACTTTCTGGTCGCCGGGTCGCCAGTCGCCATATTGCACAGGCACCGGGCGCCCCAGCAACTCCGCCAACAGGGGACCAAATTCAGCCCAGACGGAGAGGGTGTTTGGGGGACCGCCGCCCAGGTTGAATGCCTGACCGGCCAAGGCGTGGCTGCGGGCAATGCCGGCAGCATACGCCCGCACCAGATCGGACACATGCAGCAAATCACGCACCTGCTTGCCATCCCCATAAATGGTGATAGGACGCTGCAGCACGCTGGCAATGACAAAATGGGCTACCCAACCCTGATCTTCGACGCCAAACTGGCGTGGGCCATAGATACAGGATTGGCGAAACGTCAACGTTTTCAAGCCATAAATGCGGGCGTAATCCACCATGTACTGGTCGCCTGCGCCTTTGGAACAACCATAAGGCGAGTGAAAATCCAGCGGGTAATCTTCGCCCACGCCGTGGGGATAGTCGGCGTAAGCGTAACGGGTGGCCTGTTCCAGTACGCGCACCGTCTCCATGCCGCCGTATACTTTGTTGGTGGAAGCGTACAGGATAGTTGCCTGGGGGGTATGTTGGCGGACAGCTTCCAGCACGTTAAAGGTTCCCAGGGCGTTGATCTCAAAATCCTGGCGGGGGGCCTGCACCGATGTGGTTACAGCCACCTGCGCCGCCAGATGCAGCACTACGTCCGCGCCGCCAATGGCGCTTTCCAGGGCGGCGTAATCGCGTACGTCGCCCACGATCAGATCGAATTTTTGCCCGTGCCGCTGCCGCAGCCAGGGGAGGTTTGCCGCCGCGCCACGGCGCGACAAGTTGTCGAACAGGGTCACCTGATGACCCTGCGCCAGAAAATGGTCGGCGCAGTTACAGCCGATAAAGCCGGCGCCGCCGGTAATGAATATTTTCATGGAAAGCGTTTCCTGTCTCTTTCACATCCTGTAAGCCTCTCTGGAATTTCACCGCAAAGACGCAGCGCCTCTTTGGGTTTTCACCGCAAAGACGCGAAGAGCGCCAGGAAAAACCAGGGGGGAGCAGGGCACTTAATCGTGGTGGGTGTCAGCCCCGCCGGCGCCGATATTTTTC